>DASTKE010000831.1:0-7704 GCA_035716105.1 Ktedonobacteraceae bacterium
AGGTGATTGAATAGTGGCTGGCTGTGCTATCGCGTCGGGTGAGATCGCCGGTTTGCGAGCAGGAGGTAATAGTGTGCTTCTCACTTCCGCTGTTTGTTGCGAGTCTGCGCCGGCTGTAAATGCCTGCCAGAACTCCTCGACAGTGGCAAAACGCGCAGTGGCACGGGTAGAGAGCGCGCGATGAATGGCGTTGGCCGCGCTTGCTGGCAGCGTAGGGGCCAGCAGGCTTATTGGTACCAGGGGGTCAGGCTCTTTTTCGTTTAACTGGATCATGCGCTCAAGGGCATCAGCGGGTACGGTACCTGTCAGCAGGGTATAGAGCGTTGCTCCCAGCCCATAGATGTCGGTGCGTGGTGTCGTGCCGGTGCTGTATTGTTCGGGCGCGCCATAACCAGGTGAACAATGGCGTATAGCGGTTGTCGTCGCCTCCGGTTCATATGTTTTCGCGATGCCAAAGTCGACCAGCACCGCTTCCTCGCCCGTTGTTGGCACAATAATATTTGCCGGTTTGATATCGCGATGGACGATGGGCGGGTTTTGCTGGTGCAGGAATTTCACAGCATCCACAATCGGAGCGATGATTTTGATGACCTCGGAGAGCGAAAAGCGCTTTCCTGGCTGCTTCAAGAGAAGAGCTTTTAAATTAGGCCCCTCGATATAGTCCATGAGAACGTAGGCGCGGTTGCGTTTGCTATCCTCGAAAACCCGGTAGACCCGCGGCAGCGCCTGGTGTTCCAGGCGCATGAGGACTTCACACTCAAATGTGAATCCCTCTCTTTCACGCTTGTCGGGGTTAATGACCTCTTTAAGCGCGTAGAGGTTTTGCTTGACACGTTGATCTCTGACCAGATAAATAGCACTAAAACCACCTCGACCTAGCAAGCTCTCTATAACGTAGCGATCCCTGCTGCTGACGCGGACGGTTGTCCCAGGCTGAAACGTCTCTTGAGTCTCTTGCATACCGCACCTCAAATTCGTTTGCTTCATTACACTTCAGGCTGTTTCAAATTTGTATTCCGGGGTTGCCTGGATGCCTGAATTATTGTAAAGTATAGCGTGATATTATGCAAGTGCAACTATTAGACAGAAAAGTTCTACGAAGGATCATATTTCTGTACCTATTTATGTAACTCCTTCGTTTCACTTAGTAGTGGGTAGTTGTACTGAAATTTAAAAAGGTAGGATGCCAATGAAGCACAAATACGCTATCGCACGTCTCGCTGGCTATTTCTTCTCGCTCTCGATGATGGTGGTCATGGTTGGGCTTTTTGGCTCAGGGAGCAGGTCCGCCTTTGCTGACACTCCGTCATTCGTCCGCATCATCCACGCCTCGCCTTTCGTGGGAACCGCGGACGTTTTTCTCGATGGGAAGAAAATTCTGAGTGACTTCGGATTCGGTACTGTCACCGGCTATGTGACAATACCGCCGGGTCCACACAAGGTGCAAATATCCCTGATTGGAAAAGGAATAGGTGCATCGGTGATTACCCAGACGCTCTCCGTCTCTCCCGGCGTGGCTTACACCGTAGCGGCTATCGGTGATAAACCAAATGCGCTCGGACTGCAAGCTTTTGTAGACGATAATCGTCTCCAGCCTGGGTTGACCAAAGTGCGTTTCTATCATCTTTCGCCGGGGACAGGCTCTTACAACGTGTCGGAGGGCGGGAAACAGGTCGTTCAGGGATTGAGTTACCAGTCGGCCAGTACCTACGTCTCCGTCCAGCCGGGTTCCTACACCTTTAACGTGGATGTATCGCAGCCAAATAGCCAGTTACCGGTCTCGGCCACATTAAAGGCAAATATGGTGACAAGCGAATTTGCCGTGGGAGTCTTTAACGGTACCCCCAAAATTCAATTTGTCTCCGCGGAGGTCTCTGGCATTCCCGGTATGCCTGGTACCGGCAGCGACCCGAATCCCAGTGCCGCACCTGGCGCGGCTCCATCCTCACCGCTGGGATTGGTGCAAGTTCTGCTGCTGCTCGTGGTAGGAGTCATCTCCCTGACGCTCTGGCGCTTCTTCCACCCGCTTGCATGGGTGCGTAAGCCTGCTGAACGAAAAGAGCGTTCCCACAGATCACTCTAAGAGCGCTCGGCTGGTAACATCTTCCTCATATCAGGGAGACGAGGGCAAAGGTTGCCTCTATCGTCTCCCTGTGGGGGCTTTCTCTCACTTTCTTGTGTAATCTCTGCTTTTGGCTAGCACAAAAGTACCGCTATTCTTCTCCCTGGTAATCTGGCTTGAACAGGTGTGTGCCGTGTGCCAGTATTATTGTTAAGCATCTTTGACTTGTGTAAAGATTTGCTCTCGGTGTATACTTGATGAGCAATGCATCAAGTATATCTCGGTTTTTTGTCTTTTGTAGGTATGTTCCAGTAATACACTTTTGTATTTAGAGGTACATAATGCAGCAAGAACCACTCGTGCTTCCAAGTGGGGTCGTCGTCCGTGGGTCTACCGGAGGCCGGTATGTGATTGAGGGTCTTCTTGGTAAGGGAGAGATAGGGGCTGTCTATCTGGTTCGAGATCGTCACATTGAGGGCAAGATGTTTGCGCTCAAGGAGGTGATTAACCCGGATAAACATGATCGGGAGCGCTTCATTTTTGAGGGTGGTGTGCTGAAGCGTTTGAGTCACAGGGCGCTGCCGCGTGTGTACCGCATTTTTGAAAATGCAAAGCTGAAGCGAGTCTATATACTCATGGATTATATTAAAGGACGCAATCTGGAGGTGTTGCGTCAGGAGCAGCCACAGGGCCGTTTTCCCTTGTCCCTGGTTGTCCCTTTAATGTCTCCCATCGTTGATGCATTGATATATCTGCATACACAGAATCCGCCGATCATTCATAGAGATGTCAAACCGGCAAATGTGATCGTGCCGGTAGGAGCCGACGAGGCGATGCTGGTGGATTTTGGTTCCGCGAAGGAGTATATCCCGACTGGGACGGCAACCGTTGCATCACGGCGTACACCGGGCTATGCCGCTCCTGAGCAATACGGAAGCGGCACCAATCCCGGCACCGATATCTATGGATTAAGCGCCACGCTGTATACGTTGCTGACCGGGACCGTTCCTGTGAATGCTGTCTCCCGGCTGTCAAAAATCTGGGACAACGGCAGCGATCCGCTCAAGCCAGCCAAATTGCTCAATCCAGGCATTCCAGAACCCGTAGCACAGGCTCTTCAGCGCGGCATGTCGATGAACAGCGCTGATCGTTTTGAAAAAGTCGAGGATCTCTGGCAAATAATGACAGCCTACGCCGAGCCGCAGCCGCAAAAGGAACAGGTTCTGAGCTTACCAATCACGGAAGTTCCTGTGCAAGATATTGAATATAACGAACCTGTGTGCCCGGAAACGCCATCAGATACCCCACATTTCGTGCGGCGAGAGCTATTCATATTGATGCTCATTGTGCTGCTCATCATTGCAACACTCATGCTTGGCTTCGCATTTCATATAGTCAGCATGAAGTGAACTGTTTCCCCATGTTGGAGTCGCAGCCTACCCACGCTCCGTGCCGATCAACCGGGCAAGCCCCAGGGCGATCAGAATGATAAGCCCGTTGGCAGCGTCGATCCAGAATGTCTGGATTTGCGAAAGGATCAGGATGTTTTGAACCAGCGCCAGCAGGATGACGCCGGTGAGAGCGCCCACCATCCGCCCGCGTCCCCCATCAAGCGAGATGCCACCAATCACGGCTGCCGCGAAGACTGAGAAGATGAGGTTGTTGCCCTGGCTGGCGGTGACTGCCACCACCTGCCCCGCCGTCATTAGCCCCGCGAGCGCGGCCAGGATACTGGCGACAATGAATACGCCAATGCGAATCCGATCTACGTGGATGCCAGCGGCACGTGCTGCTTCTGTGTTGCCACCGATGGCGTAGATGGCGCGCCCCACCCGGTGATATCTCAGAAAGAGCGACGAGATCAGGAAGATCAGGCCCGTGACCCAGACGGAGACAGGTATACCGAGGATATACTGCGAGCCTAGATAGATGAACTCGGGGGGCAGATGGTAGATGGTGCGTCCACTCACTATGCCCACTTGAATGCCGGTCAGCAGGATCAGTACGGCCAGTGTGAAGATGAAGGCATTGAAGCCCAGCTTGATGACCATGAAGCCATTGAAGGCTCCAACGACAAGCCCGACGAGCAAGACGACCGCAATGCCGATATACGGGTTCCAATTTGTACCCAGACCCTGACCATCTGGCGAGACGATCAGCCACGCTCCTACCATTGGCGCCAGGCCATATGTTGCTTGCAGGGAGAGATCAAACTTGCCGGTCAGAAGGATCAGCGTCTCAGCCACCACGACAGCCCCTAACGCCGCAGATTCTTGCGCGACATTGATGAGGTTATCTGCCGTCAGAAAGGACGAATTCACAAAGGCTCCGACGATCAGCAGGAGGATGATTATTGGTAGCAAGGCCAGTTCTCGTATCCAGTTCGTCATGATATACTGGCTTCGGTGCCGCAATGTCCCGGCCAGGGTTTGCTCTGAACGGTCGACTGGACGCTCTACTGTCGATTTACTCATGCCGATTTCCCCTTATTCATATTATTTCTCCCCCTGCGGAGATTGGTTCGAGGCCCTCGACCGCAGTAATAAGTTCGTGCCGGTCCCAGGGTGGCTGACGAAACTCCCTGACCAGCCTTCCCTTGACCATGACAAGCAATCGGGTGCAGATGCGCAGATCCTCCAGATCGTCGGAGACCAGCAGTACTGCTGTGCCACTCGCACGGGCGGTGTCGATCACGTTGAGGAGCGACTCCTTAGCGGCTACATCAACGCCGACGGTTGGCGTAACCGCAACCAGCACTGTTGGATGTCCAGCGAGCGCTCGCCCAACGACGACCTTCTGCTGGTTGCCTCCGCTCAACTGCCCAACCTGTTGCTTGAGGCCGCTGGTGACGATCCCTAGCTGCTCCACCAGATCGACCGCGACCTGATTACGCCGGGATTGCGAAATGATTCCCCACTTCGATAAACGATCAAGGATGGATAATGTCAGATTCTCGCCCACACCAAGATAAGGTACAAAGCCGCGAGCATGACGATCCTCCGGCACATAGGTAATGCCCCGGTGGAGGGTTGCATCCACCTGGCCCGCGTGGATTGGTTTGCCCCCCAGCTTAATCTCGCCCGCTACCGGCTTTACCAGTCCAACCACTGCATCTGCAACGGTCGAGCTGCCAGAGCCTTGCAAGCCAACCAGCCCAACGCACTCGCCCGGACTTACCGAAAAGCTCACATCCTGCACTGGCCCCAGTGTGGCCGGGATATACAGGTGTGAAATTTCGAGTCGCGGCTGCGTCGATGCGCTGGCGTGCGCTGGGGCGGCGATCTCTGTCACTTGCTGGCGGCTGGCTCCGACCATAGCCTCGACCAGTTGATCCTGCTTGATCTCGCCAACCGGCGTACTTAATACGCGCACGCCGTCGCGTAGCACTGTCACCTGGTCGCATACCTCGTAGATCTCCTCTAGATGGTGGGAGATGTAGAGGATACCGACCGCGCTGGCTTTGAGGCGGCGAATCCTTTCAAAGAGACGTTCAATGGCGGCTTTCTCCAGCGATGCCGTTGGTTCGTCGAGAATCAGGAAGCGTGCGCCGACTGAAAGAGCACGGGCAATTTCGACTACCTGGCGCTGCTCAACGGTGAGGTCTCGTACAAGACGGTTGACATCCAGGTCGAAGCCCCATTCGAGCATGACCTGACGTGCGCGAGACCTCATGGCACGCCAGTTGATGATAGTATCACTATTCCCGGTCGCCCGATTGAGAAAAATGTTCTCGGCGACCGTCAAGCTGGGTACTACCATAGACTTCTGATAGACGCAGGCGACCAGGCGCTGCCAGCTAGCTCGATCAGCCAGGCCCGGTGTAGCCCCGGCTCCGAGCCTGACAACGCCGCGATCGGGCCGGAGCAGCCCGGTGAGGATAGCCACCAGGGTGGATTTCCCCGCCCCGTTGCGCCCAACCAGCCCGTGGCATTGCCCGGCTCCGATCTCGATTGATACATCGCGCAGCGCCTGGGTTTCGCCAAATGCTTTCCAGACGCCTTGCGCGACGCCAACGGAGGGCCGGGCTGCTGTCGGCCCTCCGTTTTCAGATTCCATCACGATTCCTCCGTTCACAGCTTCCGACAGGTTCCTGAGCGCGATTCAGTCAGGAACCTGATTTCGCGTTGCCCCACAGGTTCGGGTCGTTAACGTTGGTTTTGTCTACTATGGGTGCTGGCAGCGCGTCCTCAAGATTGCCTTGCAAAGAGATGATCTTACTATCATGGTCGGTGCTCTGACCGGCTGAGTAAGTCTTCCCTTCGAGCGCCTGGCGTGCATAAAAGATCGCGTACTGCGCGTAAGAGTTGGCAGGCTGCGAAATGGTCGCGTCGAGCTGGTTGGCACGAATCAGCGCATGCTCATGCGGCACGCCGTCATTACCAATCAAGACGATATGTGATGAGTTGCCAACAGGGGTCATCTTGCTAGCGGCTTGCTCGGCGGCGAGAATACCGTCTTCGGGCGCGCTCCATTCAACGTAGATGCCTACCAGGTCCGAGTATGTACTCAGCGCGGTTTTGGCGTCGTTGACTGCTGTCGGCGTGTCCCATTTCGTTGCATACTCAACAGTCTTGAAGTTTGGATAGCTAGAACTGATAACCTGGTTGCAGCCATCCGTCCGATCCTTGCCGTTGAGGGAGGCAAGGTCTCCTTCCAGAATGGCGATGTGACCGCTTTTGGCGGTTGTGTGGGTAGCGATGTACTTGCAGGAGTTCTGGCCGTACATCACGTTGTCGGCGCGCACGATCATGTATACTTTGCCGGAACTTGGCGCTACGTCTACGCTGACCACCGGGATGTTCTTGCTGGCGGCGTAATCGAGCGCGGGCGCAATCGCAGCACTGTCCACTGGGTTAACGATCAGCGCCTGAGCGCCTTCCTGGATCAGCGTGTGGATGTCCGTGATCTGCTTGGCGGCGTCATTATTGGCGACCAGCGGCCCAATCAGCGTGGCGTTGTACTGAGCCGCAAACTTTGTCTCATACGAGATGTAGTTGGTCCAGAAGTCGGTGTTGTTGAAGGTTAATGAAACACCGAGCTTGAAGCTCGCGCCCGGTGCGAGCGTACTTCCTGATGTCGATGTGCTGCCTGACGTCGACGTGCTACCGCACGCCGCCAGGATTGTCGCGACGACGACGAGCGCACACAGCGCGCGTAGACGACTTGCGAACTTCGATTTCATGGTTTTCTCCTTCCGGGGACGGATTTCCGAACACGCGAACTCTATCCTTCTCTGAGGGCGTGTTATAACCCGGTTTTCCCGGCTGAATGGTCCTCTCAACAGGCACAGGAGCATCACTACCACCGCTTGTGATTGCTTACAGCAGACGCTGAAGGTCACCCAAGCGGAACGTCCGTTGCTGGAAAGTCCCGAAATCGGGGTTACGAAACATCCTCCTTTCCTTCTAAAAAGATATCGGCTAAAACGCCCTCCTTTGCATGCTGGATATGCCTGGACAGGCATTCCGCTGCCTCGTCAACATGTCCCGCGACCATGGCCAGCAGGACTTGCTCATGGTCATTTAGAGCGATTTCCATGCGTTTGGGGTACAAGGTGTCTTGTATCTGAAACATACAGATCTGACTGCGCAGCATAGAGAGGCTGTGGATCAGGCGTCCATTGCCCGATGCGCGCGTGATGA
>DASTKE010000832.1:0-6487 GCA_035716105.1 Ktedonobacteraceae bacterium
GCCGCTAGCGGCCTTCTGCACCTGCCGCTCTTGATTCAGGTTTCTTTCTGAAGAACGTTTTTCTAGCTAGCGAACGAACTGTTTGAGCACCTCGTCGACGCCGGGATGGGCGCGATTGAGCCTCAAATCTTCAGCACCGCTTTGATCTGTCTGCACGAGCAAAATACTTTGCTGAATGCATGAATTCAACAGTTCGCGTGCAGACTCACGGGTGAGCCGACCACGGAAGCGATTCTTGGGATTGACTGGATCGCCGATGAAATTTGAGACGCCGATGATCGTGCGCCAGGACCAGTTGCGATCAATGTAATCGAGGAACTGGAGGAACTGGGGATCGAGCACGTCCATAGGCGGCGTGTTATAGCCAGGGTATTGCGGTGCTCCTCCATAGGAGACGGCAGGCATAGCCCCGGTAGTGCCGCTTGATGCCTGGTTAAAGCCTCCATTAGCGTTGATCGCTGGGAGTGCTCCGGTGTTTCCAGTGCTGATTGGCGCGCCACCCGGCACGAGAGGCACAAACTGACTGGCGCTGCTAATTAAATCTCGGCTGACGGTTCCTGGTATACCAACAACAATAACAGTTTTGTTTAAGCGTAGCTTCAAGCGGGCGCTGATGCGGGTGAAGTCCTTATCGCCCGTCATCAGGACGAAGGTAGAGATGGTGGGACGGTCAAAGACGGTTTCAATGATGTCCATCAACATATTTAAATCAACCGTACTTTGGACGACTGTGCTTTGGACGATAGTACTGGTGCCACCCGCGTTGACGGCGGGCAGATGCCCGGTATTACCGGTATGTTGACCGAGCTGGCCGGTCGAGGAACCTGGATATCCCAGGGGACCAGTGTTACTTTGACCAAGTGGCCCGGTGGGGGACTGTCCGTAACTCTGGTATGCCGGGGTCTGCCGGGGAACTTCTCGCTGGCTGTAATCAGCGGCGTAGTTCTCATGGTCGGAAGGGGTTGACTCGTCGGATGGGAGCAGGTTCTCATCGAGGTCGCTCTGAAGCGGCAGGGCAGTATCCTCAGCTTCCTGGTACGATGGCCAGTCATTATGTGCGCTCTGTGGGTTGATCGCGGGTAATGGGCCAGAATTGCCAGTGACTCCGCCAGACCAGGGTCGCTGGTAAACGCCGGACGTGTATGCCTGGTCAATCGGAGTGCCTGGCGAGCCAAGCGTTCCCGTAGGGGTGCCACTGGGTGGATAATGAACGGTTCCCATACGAATGCGGTCTCGCTGTTTCGCGGGACAGTCAACGCGGTCGATCATGGCCGCAGTCAAACTGCCTTTGAACGGCTCCGGCTGGCGGGACCAGTCGGCGTAGGCGCGAGCCACCATGACGGTACCGTAACGACGGGCAACAGCAATCAATTCCTGGGGATCAGGCTCTCGACGTTGAATATTCAACATACTGTAACGGATGTTCTCAAAGTCGATGAATAAAGCTATATCTTCGGGCACTATCTTCTCCTCTCATATCATAGAGAGAAACCGCGCAGGCCAAGATTTATGATATGGTTGTTCAGGTGCCTGGATGACTTTAGAGAGTTCATCCTATTGCTATGAGCATATCATAATTTATGGGCAAAGTCGAGGGGTCTGCGCTTTACTTTACGAAGCTACTATGATATATTCTTTAGTTAGAAAGACTAGCAAAAGAGTAACAACCTATGGAACTAACAAAAACAAAACACCTCGATGATACGGTCTGTCCGGTTGCTCGCACGGCTGAGATTATCAGCGGCAAGTGGACACTTCTTATTATCCGCGATTTGACCTCCGGTGTCAAACGTTTTAACCAGTTGGAGCGTTCCTTACACGGAATCAGCCCAAAAACGTTGTCCGAGCGCCTGCGTTCGCTGGAAGAAGAAGGCATCATCACCCGGCAAACCTTTGCAGAGGTACCTCCCCGCGTCGAATATACTCTTTCCGAGAAGGGCCACGACCTTGTCGATGTGATCGAGAGTATGCGTATCTACGGGAAACGCTGGCTCTGCAACTTGTAGCGGCCTGTATCGCTCACACGCTGCATTTGCCGCTTGCTCGCTGTTAATGCCAGGGAGCGGGTACATTTACGTTGCTCTATGCTGAAAAACCGGGGAGCGTTCCCCGGTTTTTGGTGCCTGCTTGTACACGCTCAGAAGCCATGCGCTGAAGCATCAAACTAGCGAGAGAGGCTAACAAGCTCGCGGCGGTGATCGGCCAGGAAGCGATGGAGGACGCCTTCATCTTCCATGGTTGTATACTCTTCTACCTGGCTCTCTACGCGATTCACCAGATCATACAGACCGGCGATATCGTAGCGCATTTGAACCTGGAGCTGGCCGTCACTATTAAAACCTTCAACGAAGAGGCCATCCTCTTCTTCATGGATCGCGATGCTTTTCACGCCGATTTGATCCAGCACCTGGCCGACTGCGTGTAAGATGTTCGCGTAACTGAACTTGGCCGACATTGATCCCTCCTGTAAATACTTGGAGATAGCCTACCATTGGCCTGAGTTAGACCACACTGTCAAACTGATCATAAACTCATACTACTGAGCTTTTCCTGGGTATGCAATCTTGCACTTCACTCGATAAGTTTATCATAAGTTTGAGCAAATTGCAAGTTCATCACAAATTTGTGACGGAACCCTGCTCCCTCAAGACGCTTGACAACCGACATGTCTGGTTAGTATAATGGCCGCGTCAGATGATGATTCTCTGTTATGTGCCGATGTAGCTCAGTTGGTAGAGCATCGCACTTGTAATGCGACGGTCGTCGGTTCGAGTCCGACCATCGGCTTCCTCAAAAAGCCCAGGCATTGCCTGGGTTTTTGTTTTTTGGGTTCCCATATACCCCTCTTTTCGGCTTGACAAAATGAATGGGAAGCAATATTCGCGGTGGGTGAAAATATGTCCAAATAGGGGAATAAAAAGTGTCAATTATGTGATATAATGAGGGTGAGGGTGTATGACATCAGGAGAGTTGTATCGCTTCTGTGAGAAGTGGTTTCTACGAGCGACAATGTTTTGAGAGATGTCGACACAGGAGCGTACTTGATATGAGACTTTACGTTGGTGGGCTTCCCTACCAGACGACCGAGCAGGATCTGATCGATCTATTTGAGCAGGTCGGACCCGTTTCCTTTGCAACCGTTATTATTGATCGCGACACCGGGCGAAGCAAGGGCTTTGGCTTCGTTGAGATGAGCGACGATGCAGCCGCGCAGACGGCGATTGACCGGCTGAATGGCAGTATGCTGGGCAATCGCACAATCACCGTCAACCAGGCTCGTGAGCGCCAGCAGGGTGGCGGTGGCGGAAACAGGGGTGGCGGCTACCAGAACAGAGATCGCCGTTCGGACAGGGGTGGTGGCTACCGCAGCCGGGACTACTAAACCCTGCTTTCCAGGATGTCCTCCTACGGTACCAGAGACATTCAGAACAGACAGAGGGCAGCTGAGTTATCCACTCAGCTGCCCTCTGTCTGTTCTGCTTCATATCCCGACTTCAGTGTTATCGTGAGGTGCTCAAAGGTTGCGACGGCTTTCCAGGGGATGCTGCGAGGTTTGAATTGGAGGCCGAATACTTGCGAGAAGGGCATGAGAACGCCTAAGCGGTAGAGCCAGCCGAATTGACCATAGACAAGGGCAATCACCTCCGGTTCTCGTTCGCGTGTAATATGGATATCGACGACGGATCCCAGCCTTTTGCCCTCGGCGGTAACGATCTTGCTGCCGATGAGGTCTTCAATGCGTAGAATGGTGCGACTGCTGCTCATTGGCTGTGTTGGTTGTGTCGATTGTATCGTTTGTCCTGGTTGTACCGATTGCTCAGAGATCCGCCTGTTCCTGTGTTTTTGATGCTTTGTCTGCTTCGAGTTGTTCATGCCATTTCCTCCATCCACTGCCTGGAATCCAGCGGAAGATATGCTGTGCGATCCAGCGATCCGACTGGCCGGTGGGATAATCTATCGCCTTGCCACGCAAGCGCAGCGTTGGCTGGAAGTCTGCGATCTCGATAATAGGAATACTGTGTTCAAAGCGCTTGCGCAGGAAGAAGCGCATGATGGGGCGCAGGTGCGAGGAGAGGCGGCCCGCGAGCGCCTCTGGCCCGGTGAGCAGGTTGGTCAGCACAAGCCTGCCGTCAGCACGCCATTCAGCCTCGATATCGGCCACGCGCCCAATCTCGATCTCGTCGCTGGTCTCCAGTTGGTTGTCCATAATGTTGCGCATGATAAGAATGCGCTCTTCTGGTTCTACATCGTGCAGGTCTTCCTGCCCTCGTTCTAACATATTTGTTGCTCCTTTCTGCCATGATGATTTTCAGGAAATAATATGGTTATAACGAACCACGTAGGGCCGCGATTGATCGAGGCCACCGCCGATTGATCGGCCTGCGACAACCAGCCGATCAATCGCGGCCCTACGTCTGTGTATCCAGATTATTTGGTCAAACTTTATTATAACTGCGGTATCTCCAGAGTTAGCCACCGCCGCTGATAATTTCCAGCGGGAGGGCGACGACGGCGATGGCGAAGGCGATAAGTAGAATGAGCACGATAGCGGTGTTGTCGAACCAGCCATTGGTTTTGTCCTTCAAATACACAGGGTCGTTCATGATAAAGAGAAAGGGCGAGAGCGAGATGGGCAGGAACAGGGTGATGATGGTGGAGGCGAAGAGCGCGAGTTGCAGCGGGTTGGTGCCGAGCAGGCCGATAACGACCGCGACCAGCAGGAAGAGCGTAATGGTGAGGTTGAAACGCGCTGTCTGAACGGGCTTCTGCTTCTCACCCCATTCCCAACCGAAGCCCTGTGCGATATTGTATGAGACGGCCAGCACGACTTCCAGTGCAGCCCCCATGCAGGTGGCGAACAGGACAGCAGCGAACAGGTATGCACCAACCGTACCGAGCGGCTTTGCCATCGCCAGCCCGATTTCACCCAGCGTACTGGCCTGGATGTTGAGCGGCCCCAGAACCATAGCCGCCAGGATGACAAGGGCTATGGAGCCGATGCTGCCGAAGCCCATGCCCATAATGGCTGTCACGCGATTGAGCAGCAGAGAACTACCCGACCAGTTTTCCTCTCTCGCGCCCGACGAGTAGAAATACAGCAGGTAGGGGCTGATGGTCGCGCCGAGGATGGCTGCCACGAGATAGAGATAATCGGCAAATTGTCCCTGCTGGATTGGTGGTCTCCAGAGCGTTTGCAGCAAGTCGAGCTTTGGTGTGCCAAGCATGACAATGCCGACCAGGAACGAGAGCGTGAGCAGGCCAAGCAGGGCAGGACCATTTTCGATCACATCGAAGGTGGCGAACCAGGTCAGTAGCCAGACCAGCAGCGCCGCGACCGGGAAGAGATAGTGCCAGGAGATGCCGGTGAACAGCGAAAGGGCGATGGCGACGCCGCCTAGCTCGGCAGCCAGCAGCAAACTTTCGGCGATCAGCTCGCTCGCCAGGGGGAACAGGTAGAATTTGAAGCCGAATTTTTCGCGGATGGCGTCCGCGTAGGTCTTTTTGGAAATGGCGGTGAAGCGACCCACCATTTCCACCAGCAGAACAATCTCTATAGTCGCAAGCAGGATAGCCCAGATGAGGCCGAGACCGAACTTCGCGCCCGCTGTGCCCGATGTTGCTATAGTACCCGCGTCGAGAAAGCCGCCGATGGCGGTCACGATGCCGAGCGCAAGGCCGAAGATTTTTTTCATTGTCCACCCGCCTTGAGAAATGCCTGGCTTGCCCGGTCAAGCAGCGTTACCTGCGCTCGCCAGTTGCAGCCCTCTGCCAGGCAGGGATGGTTCACCGCTCGCATGGCGGGACGATAGAGCGCAAGCAGGTGCTCTAGTGTGCGTTTATCTGGTGCGCCCTGTTGCGAGGGAAGCTGCTGGTCGAGGCCGCTGAGCTGGCTCTGGTAGTTCATGAAACTGGCCTGCGCGTACTGTATGCTGATTTTGTTCGTGTGGACGTAGGTCAGCGTGGTCGAAGCGGCAGCGAACTCGGCCCCGGCGTTGCCAACCGTAATGACAAATGGCGATTGCGTAAACTGGCAGCCTGTGAGCAGGAATAAGAGCAAGGCGAAGATGGGCGGAAGCAGACGGCGCTCCAGGCCACCCGTCCGAGGAGCCCGCCGCAGGCCACCCACAAGGGGTGGCCCTACTATATACGACGGCGTATTGGCTCGTGTATAGTAGGGCCACCCCTTGCGGGTGGCCTGGAGCGCGAGCTCCTCGGTGGCCTTCTGGCTCATCTCATGTACAAATCTTGTCTGCCTCATACACATCTATGTACCATTGCTCCGATCTTTTTTCTCTCCGCAGAAAACCTTATCACTTTCCATACGCTGTAAACCCTGCAAAGAGAGACAGCATCTCAGCGTGTTTCATGTATTCTTCCATATTGTCCGGTACGTAATGTATGTAATACTGTGCTTTATGGTTAAATAGCCTGGCGCTATGTCGTAGGGGCGATGCCTTGTGCTCGCCCGCGCTGGCTTATCCGGAGC
>DASTKE010000833.1:0-3622 GCA_035716105.1 Ktedonobacteraceae bacterium
CAAGCCGCCCAGGCGCGCCTGCGCCACTTAGAAACCATTATCTCCACCGTCACTCTGACCCCACAGAACGAAAGACCGCTGCCGCTGGCAGCAAACCACGAATTGCCCGCGTCATCGCTGGTTGCTCGCATCCTCAACGAAGCTACGGCACGCACCGGCCACCTGTATCAACACCGCAACAGATTACGCTCGCTGGAGGGAAAATCCAGTTCCGGCACCACGCTCTGGGATGAACTGGAGATCGAGCATTATACGGAGAGCGAGGTGCTGGCACAGCAGATTAGCGAGGCCATCGCCGATATCGTCACCGCCTCCTCACAACTGCGCCTCGCCTTTGCCGGCTTGCACGCGATCTTGCAAAAGCACAAAACGGAGGCCGCTAACGTGCGCAGCGATACCCTGCTACTGCGGCTGACGCCGCTGAGTGCGTTGCTGTCGCGCCTGCAACGGGCTGTGCTGATGAGCGCCCGTGCGCAATCGCGGGAAGTGAGCTTCGAGGTGGCAGGCGAAACGGTGGAGATTGACCAGGACATCCTGGAAGAACTGAAGAATCCACTGCTGCAACTCGTGCGCAGTTGCGTGACCGAGAGCGTGCCTGCCGAAGAGGGCGCAGCTGGCGAGCGGGATCGCGTCTGGCTGCACGTGCAGGCGCTCGGCCACGAGATCGCTATTGAGGTGGGCTTCTCCATGCCCGTACCAGGCGGCGCGCTGGACACCATCTACGAA
Source organism: Ktedonobacteraceae bacterium (assembly GCA_035716105.1). Classification (GTDB taxonomy): domain Bacteria; phylum Chloroflexota; class Ktedonobacteria; order Ktedonobacterales; family Ktedonobacteraceae; genus CADDYT01. The sequence continues at coordinate 727 of DASTKE010000833.1, forward strand.
ACGATGCTGCGCCTGAACGGGCGCATTTCCGCGCACCGCAACGCCACCGGTGGGGTAAGCTTCTACATACACCTGCCCCGTTCGCAGGGAACAGTGCAGGGCCTGCTCGTGCGTGCTGGCCGGCAGCAGGTCGTCGTCCCTTTCTCCCAACTACAGCGCATCGACTATGGACGACAGGCCGTGAAGGAGACGGAAGAATCAGGAGCAACGGGGGAGAAAGCAGCACCGGCAGCCACGGAAGAGCAACGTTACTATTTCCTCAACGACCTGCTGCGCTTCCCGACCCTCGCCGCCGCGCCATCGCTGCCCGGAACGGACTCAGCGACGGTGCGCCCCGTGCTCGTGCTGCAAACGGAGCAATCCCGCTTGCTGGTGGAAGTGGAAGAAATTCTCGGCTCGACCGAACTGGTAGTGAAGCCTCTAGCCAGCCACCTGCGTCGGCCCGGCATCACGGGAACCGCCATCGATGGTATGGGCAACGTGCTCCTGCTGCTCAATGTACCCGATCTGGTGCGCAGGTATCGCTTGCGCACAACCGCTCCGCTTACTGACGCAGGTGAGGAAGAGGGAGACAGGGAACAGCGCCTCGTTCCTCTCGAAGCGCCCCGACGCAGAGTGCTGGTGGCCGATGACTCCGTCTTCATTCGCCAATCGCTGCTGCATGGACTGAGCCAGGCTGGCTACCAGGTGGAAGAGGCGCACGATGGCATGGAGGCGCTGGAAAAGTTGCTGGCATCCCCCCAGGATGTGCTCGTGCTGGATATCGAGATGCCCAACCTGAATGGCTACGACCTGCTCAGCATCCTGCACGCCTATCCCGAAATAGCCGGAGTCAAGATTATCATGCTCACCTCGCGCCTGTCTGAAAAGCACGAGACGCGAGCACGCGAACTGGGCGCGCACGCCTACCTCACCAAGCCCTGCCCGCAGCAAACCCTGCTCAACACCATCGAAACCGTGCTGAGCCTGTAGGGGCGTTGTTAACTATCCAGTTGTTTCAGCTTCTGTTGCAGCATCGTTTCATCAACGGGGCCGATGATGATCGCCCGGATGATGCCTGTGCGGTCGATGAAATAAGAGGTTGGCGCAGCATTCAGATTGTAGAGCGTCTCTACCTGCTGGTTGGGGTCCAGCACCACGGGATAGGTCACACTATGCCGCTGGACAAATGATGCCGCCGTCGTGCCATCATCCACGCTGTTGACGCCCAGCATGGCGAAATTCCTTCCAGCCGCCTGCTGCCGCGCATAAAACTGCTGCAAGACCGCTGTCTCCTGCAAGCAGCCGGGACAGGTCGCGTACCAGAAATTGAGCAGCAGCGGCCTACCCCGAAAAGCGCGTAAACTCACCTCGCGGCCATCCAGCGCCTTCAACGTGAAATCAGGCGCGCTATCCCCGACCGCCGAACCCACGCTCGTCCCCGCGCTGGAAGACATCTTCGCGCTCTGCGACGCCGGAGCAGGCCGCAGCAAGCCGACAGCAATGATGCCGATTGTGCCGAGTACGGCAGCGAATATGACGAGCCGCACTCCCCACCTTGCTGAAAGCCTTTTCACAAGGTTTACCTTTCCACGACCTGTTCAAAGAGAAAAAGGACTAGCTCATGCACGTACTGAAATGCCCCGGCATTTTCAGTACGTGCATGAGCCAGTCCTTTTTCTCTTTGACCAAAGATTACTGGTACGAGGCGGGCGCGGCCTCGATTGCGCCTGTCTCAACCATGATCTGACGCAGTTGTTTGGCGTCGATGGTCTCGTAGAGGCGCAGAGCCTGCGCAACGCGGTCAAGCGTTGCGCGATGCTCGCTCAGCAAGCTCACGGCCCTGTTGTAGGCCCACTTGACGATGCGATCCACTTCCTCGTCAATAATGCCTGCCGTCTTCTCGCTATACTCGCGGCCACCCGTTGCCAGCGACGTACCGGCGAAGGGGTCTTCACGCTCGCTATAGGAGATCGTCCCCAGGCGCTCGCTCATGCCCCACTTAGCCACCATCTGGCGCGCAATGGCCGTGACGCGCTGCAGGTCGTTCTCCGCGCCCGTCGTGATGCGGCCAATGGCCACCTCTTCCGCCGCACGACCGCCGAGAGCGGTGACAAGCTGTGCTTCCAGGTAGTCCTTCGAGTAGTTATAGCGATCATCGAGCGGTGTATACTGCGTGACACCCAGCGCCTGACCACGCGGCACAATCGTCACCTTTGTGACCGGATCGACATACTCGGTCAGCAGACCGGTCAAAGCATGACCGCCCTCGTGATAGGCAACGACGTTCAAATCCTCTTCGGTGAGGATCAACGGGCGCTCCGCACCGATCAGAATCTTGTCCAGAGCCTCGTCGAAGCAGTTCTGCGTTACCGCGTCCAGGTTACGACGCGCTGCCAGCAAGGCAGCCTCGTTGACGAGGTTGGCGAGGTCTGCACCCACCATGCCAGGAGTGGCGCGGGCAATCGTGATCAGATCAACGTCCTTCGCCAGAGGCACATCGCGTGTATGAATCTTGAGAATGGCCAGGCGACCGTTCCAGTCGGGGCGCTCAACCGAAACACGGCGGTCGAAGCGGCCAGGACGCAGCAGCGCCTTGTCGAGTCCATCAGGCCGGTTGGTGGCGGCGATGACGACGACAGCCTGCCGGGTATCGAAGCCATCCATCTCGACGAGCAACTGGTTGAGGGTCTGCTCGCGCTCATCGTTGCTGTTGATGCTGGAGCCACGCTGGCGACCCACAGCGTCGATTTCATCGATAAAGATGATGCTCGGCGAGGCTTTCTTGGCCTGTTCAAACAGGTCGCGCACGCGGCTGGCACCGACGCCGACCAGCACCTCGACGAACTCGGAGCCGCTCATTGAGAAGAATGGCACCCCTGCCTCCCCGGCCACCGCACGCGCCAGCAGCGTCTTG
>DASTKE010000834.1:0-3012 GCA_035716105.1 Ktedonobacteraceae bacterium
CGCATGATTATTACATCAATATCGCCGCGGAAACCGGTTTTATTGGATTGATAGCATTTCTGCTTTTCCTGATGGCTATCTTCGTCGCAGGCGGAGACGCCTATCAGATCATCAATCAAAAATACCGGCAGGCAAAAGCGCGTCAGGAAACGTCGCCGGAAGCCGTAGCGCCGCTGGGTACGATGCGTAAACTGTCTCTCATCGTGCATCCGATACAGTTGGTTCGCTACTACCGCAGGCAAGAAACGTTTGAGGCACTGGGCAGGCTAACCAACGACCGGGCGCTGGCGATTGGCCTACTGGCCGCGTTACTCACCGTGTGCGTGCATAACCTGGTCGATGATCTCTATGTCCACAGTCTCACCAACCTGATCGCGTTACTCCTGATTGCGTTAATCCGTCTAGCAATGGTAACGCCGAATAGAGAAACTAGCGGAGGACAGGGTTGATTATCCCAAACAAGCGCTCCATCAGTACAGGTCCATCTCCTGGAGATACCGAACAAACGCAACAGAACAATGAAACAGTAGCCTCCCTTGCAGCCGACGCCGATACGCCGGGACAGGCAGAACGGGAGATCACTCGCGAACAGCTTTCGCTCCGCAAAAGACTGCTCAACTGGCGTACTATTGTTCCCCTGGTGATCGTCCTGGCGCTGCTGATCTATTCCGCGCAAAAGCTCAACATCAACCCACAGCAGACCTGGACGGCGATACATTCCGCCAATGTGATATTCTTCCTGGCGGCGTTTCTCTCGTACTACCTCTCGTTTCCACTGCGCGCCCTGCGCTGGCGTTTGCTGCTGGAAAACGCTGGCTATACGAAATCGAATGGTGTCCACCTGCCCCGCTTCTGGAAGCTGGTCGAGATCGTCTACGTGTCGTTCTTCGCAAATGCCGTGGTGCCGGCCAAGCTGGGCGACCTGTATCGCGCCTATCTCCTGCGCCAGGACATAGGCGTATCCACCGCTCGCAGCTTCGGTACGGTACTGGCCGAGCGCCTGCTGGACCTGATCGTCCTGCTGCTGCTCTTCATTTCAGCGCTCATGATTAGCCTGCACCAGAACCTTCCCCCACAATTACACGCGGGGCTGTTTGTGACGCTGGCCCTTGTTATCGTTGGCATTGTAGCCCTGTTCATCCTGCGCATATTCCGTCATCATATCGGGCGCATGGTACCAGCACGCTTCCGTGGTCACTACAACCACCTGCAAGAGGGAACACTTGGCTCGTTCCAGCGCCTACCGCTGTTGGCGGTTTTGACCATCGCTGTCTGGAGTTGTGAAGCGCTGCGGTTCTTTTTTGTCGCCCTGTCCATCAACCTGATTGGCGGCAACCCGCTGCACATCCTCGCTGCCGCTTGCTTCATCGCGCTCGGTGAAGCGCTGCTGACCGTCGTGCCATTTACCGGAGGCGGCGTCGGGCTGGTAGAGGCGGGTATGTTTGCGATGATCGCCCTCTTTACCTCCGGTAACAAGAGCCTCTCGGCGGCGGCAATCCTGCTTGATCGCTCGATTAGCTTATTAAGCATCCTGGCCATCGGCTTCATCGTGTTTCTGATTGCCTTCGGTCGACAGGCGGCGAAGCAGTCGAAACAGGTCAAATCCTTGACACGGCCAGAAGGCTAAACTATAATTTTCCCGCGGGTCAACGGAATAGCACACAGAAGGAAAGGAAAACGCCTGTTATTCCGAAACTGACCAGGAGGGGGGGATATCCGGTGTCGGAAGTCAAAATCAGCGAGCACGAAACATTTGAAACCGCCCTGAAGCGTTTCAACCGCAAAATCCAGCAGGACGGCATCCTCGCTGAAGCCCGGCGACGCGAGCATTACGAAAAGCCCAGCGTCAAACGCAAGAAGAAAGAGGCGGCAAAGCGCCGCAAAACCGCGAAAGCACGATAACAAAAGAGCAGCCTCCGCGTCGAGGTGCCACAGGATGGTGTCTTTACGCGGAGGTATGCTTTAGCTGGAAGATGATATACATGACACAAGAAGAACTGCATGAAATAGAGTTGTACGTCGATACAGGCAAAGACGAGACAAATGCTGCCGTACAGGAATTGCTCAATACGCTTCCATTAGACCAGACGGTCGAGCAAACCTTGCAGGCAGCAGGCATCAACCAGCCGGTCATGCTGACGCTGCTGATTACCAGCGACGAGACGATCAAAGATATGAACAAACAGTACCGGCAGCAGAACAAGCCCACGGACGTGCTTTCGTTTCCCCTGCTCGAAAAGCCGCTGGTGAACGCCCCCGCCGATCAACTCTGGCAGCCACAGGAGGGCGCGGAAGAGGCCCAACCAGGAACGCCTTTCGTCACACCGCCCGAACTGATCACTAACCTGGGCGATATCGTCATCTCCTGGCCGACACTTGAGCGGCAGGCGACGGAAGCCAATCATTCCACCAGCTACGAGTTGCTCTACCTGCTCTCGCACGGTGTGCTGCACCTGGTAGGTTATGACGATATGCGTGAGGCAGGCTACCAGAGGATGGTTGGCATCCAGCAGTCCGTTTTGCAAGCACTTGGGCAGAAAGCGTAGCCAGCGATGAGCCTTCCACCAGCGCCGCACCTGCCCTCAGAAAACAGAAGCGAATGGGCAAAATTTCTCGCTGGCTTTGGCTTCGCTTTCAGCGGCCTCTGGTACACCCTGCGCACGCAGCGCAACATGCGCGTGCATCTCTCCATCGGGCTGCTCGCGCTCCTGGTCGGACTACTTCTGCGCATCTCGCCTGTAGAGTTTGCCGTCATCCTGCTCGCCATCATCTGCGTCTTCACCGCCGAAATGTTCAACACCGTGCTTGAAATCTGCGTCGACCTCGCCTCCCCCGAATACAACCCTCTTGCTAAAATCGCCAAAGATGTAGCCGCCGGAGCTGTGCTCGTCAGCGCCATCATCTCCGTCCTCATCGGCCTCTTTATTTTCCTGCCCCATATTTTCGCACTGTTTCGCAGGTAAGTCATGTTCACACAGAAGCAAGAGCGGTGCATGAAGCGTGGACGCTTCA
>DASTKE010000835.1:0-3786 GCA_035716105.1 Ktedonobacteraceae bacterium
GCATAGCCCAGGGCAGCCGGAATAGACGAGTCTGGCACCGGCACCACAAGATCGGCCTCGACGGGATGCTCTCGCGCCAGTTCGCGACCCAGCGCCTCACGCACATTATAGACGTAGCGCCCATTCAACTGGCTGGTGGCATCGGAGAAATAGATGTACTCGAAGACGCACAGCGACTGGCGCGTCTCGCGAGCCAGCACCTCGCTATGTAGTCCCTGCTCGTCGATGGTGATGAATTCGCCCGGCTCGACCTCGCGCACGTGGGTGGCACTGATGCGTTCAAGCGCGCACGACTCGGAGGCGACGATCCAGATATTGCCGATGCGTCCAATGCAGAGCGGGCGCAGTCCGCAGGGGTCGCGCATGGCGTGGAGCTTGCCCTCCGCCAGCATGACGAGGCTATAGGCTCCGCGCAGCATGGGGTAGGTGGCGATCATGCGCTCGCGCAGCGTAGAGCCGTCGGCCTGCAAGAGCAGCAGCGCGATAGCCTCGCTGTCGGTGGTGGAGCAGAGCAGTTCCGGCGGCAATTGCTGGCGCAGCGCCTCGCCATTGACCAGGTTGCCGTTGTGCGCGACGGCGATAGCGTCGTAGTGGGGATGCTCCGTCTCCGTGCCGACGACGAACGGCCCCGCGTTCTCCACACAGCTTGAGCCGGTGGTGGAGTAGCGCACGTGGCCGATGCCGGTATGCGTGGGGGGCAGGCCGGTACCAGTATCGGAGAAGACCTCGCGCACTTTGCCCATCTCGACGCGCGGGAAGATCTTCCCGTCGGGGCCATAGACCGCCATACCCGCGCTCTCCTGGCCTCGATGCTGCAAAGCGGTCAGCGCCAGCGTCAGGTAGCGCCGCACGTCTATGCTTTCCTCCTGCTCCGGCGCGTAGATGCCCACGACGCCGCAAGCGTCATGCAGTCGTTCTATGCCCATGCGCGAACGTCTCCTTTCTCTACAAACTGCGTCAATGCCCCGTAGGTGCCGATTGATCGGCTTGTGAGGCCGGGCCGATCAATCGGCGGTGTGCGCGATCAATCGGCACCTACGGGGTTTCATAGCCAAATTTGTTTGTCAAACTTCATTATCAGCACCTATGATAATCTCAGCTTGCCGGTTAAATCGGCGACGAGGGCGTAGCGATCGGCGACGTTTTGCATGTCCTGCGCAGTCACTTGAGGCAGGTTGCGATAGACCTGCTTGTCGAGCATACGGGTTTTGTCGCCACCGGGCCAGAGCCGCCAGCTATCGTTGTCGATCACGTCGGCCACGCGCAAATGCCCATGCGGGTCGAGGCCGAATTCAATCTTGAGGTCGACCAGCGTAACATCGATGCTGGCCCAGGCGCGTTCGAGCGTGAGGAAGACGCGGGTACCCTGCTCGCCCATCCAATCCAGCATTGGCTGTGTGGCGATGCCTTGCTGCATCACCTCTTCCGCACTGAGCAGCGGATCGTGTCGCGCATCGTCCTTCAGGAAGGTCTCGACCATGATCTTCTCGAAGCGTGTCCCCTCGCTGACCTCTGGATGCCGCTTGAGGAACGAGCCGGTGGCGATGCGCCGCATCACAATCTCCAACGGCACCATCGTGCAGCGATAAACCAGCAGCGTAGTATCGTTCACCTGCTTGACAAAGGCGGTCTCGATATTCTCCTCGTTCAGCAAGCGAAAGACGTTGGCGGTCGTGACGGTGCTCCAACGCGCCTTGCCCGCCAGTTCGTCCCGCCGCGTCCCGTCGCCCGCCGTGATCTGGTCTTTGCTGACCATATAGGCGAGATTGGGATCGTCTTTATCAGCATAGATAAGCTTGGTTTTGCCCTCGGCCAGCAATGGGCCGAGTTGCGGCTCCTGTTCTAACATATATGTTGTCCTTTCATTGTAATACCACCCCTTCACCTGCCGTAATAGTGCCAATGGGAAGCAGTTCCGGTAGAATTGAACGCGCCAATTCCGCGTTTTCTGGCGCGAGCACCAGCACCATGCCGATGCCCATGTTGAAGGCACGGTACATCTCTTCGCGTTTCACGGAACCCAGGCGAGCGATGAGCTGGAACAATGGTGGTACGTTCCAGGCACTCGTCTCTACGGTTGCTCGCGTGCCGGGCGGCAGGATGCGCGAGATGTTGCCCTCGAAGCCGCCGCCGGTGATGTGCGCCATGCCCTTGATGACACTGGAATTTCCCATTCCTATAAAGTAATCACGTATTTGTTGCACCGCATGGAGATAGCAGCGATGCGGTCGCAGCAATGCGTCGATCAGCGGCTCTCCCAGTTTGGGGAAGATGGCATCAAGCGGATAGGGAGCGAAGATGCGGCGCGCCAGCGAGTAGCCGTTAGTGTGCAGGCCGCTTGAAGGCAAGCCAAGCAGCACATCGCCGGACTGAATGTCGTGTCCATCAACCACCTCGTCCTGCTCGACGACGCCGACGATGGTTCCGGCGAGGTCAAACGCGCCCGGCAGGTAGACATCAGGCATCTCAGCCGTCTCACCGCCAAGCAGCGCGCAGCCCACCTCCCGGCACGCCTCTGCCACACCACGCACAATGGTTGCCGCGTGTGCGGGATCAAGCCTGCCCATCGCCAGGTAATCCATGAAGAACAACGGCCTCGCCCCCTGTGCCAGCAGATCGTTCACCGAGTGGTTCACCAGATCGTAGCCGATGGTATCGTAGCGCCCGGCCTGCGCCGCCAGCAGCGTCTTCGTCCCCACGCCATCGGTTGAGGCGACCAGCGCGGGTTGACGCATTCCCTGCAAGGCACTGGCGCTGAACACACCCGCGAACGCGCCCATGCCTGCCAGCACCTCCGGCCCCTGCGCGGCTCGCACAGCCTCCCGCATCATCGCCTTCGCCCTATCGGCGGCGGCAATGTCTACGCCGCTGGAAGCGTAGGCGGATGAGAGTGTTTCCGAGCGTTCCCCCAGATCGTCTGTATGCTCCAGCAGGCCCCCCGCGAGGGGTGGCCCTACTAGACGCGACATACCTGCCCCCTGTGTGAGTACGGGCTGTAGGGCCGTATCGTAGTATAGTAGGGCCACCCCTCGCGGGGGGCCTGGAAGGGATGCATCCGCAAACGGAATGTCATCAGCCTCTACAGGTGTACCGGTAATTGCTAATTCTCTCGCGTATTCATAAGCATTTTTAAATATCAGCAGACCGTCGGGTAAGCGATGCCGTTGGGGGTGTTGCAGGGGATGGACTGAGCGTTCGGGGTGGGGCATGAGACCGAAGACGTTGCCCTGTGCGTTGCAGAGACCGGCGATGTTGCCGAGCGAGCCGTTCGGGTTGTCGGGATAGGGAACACCGGCAAAGTTTTCGTTTGTGTGCGTGGCATAGGTCAGGGCTATCTGGCCGTTGTGTTGTAGGATGGCAAGCTGCGCCTCGTCTGCCAGCACGAACTGGCCTTCACCGTGGGCGACGGGCAGTTCAATGGGGGCGTTGATGCCGCGTGTGAAGACACAGGCGCTGGTTTGCGGGTTGAGGCGCACCCAGCGGCACTCGAACTGCGCGGAGGCATTCTCGGTCAGGCTTGCCACGCTGGTGTTGCCCACGGACACTGTACCGGGGAGCAGTCCAGCTCGCACGAGCACCTGAAAGCCGTTGCAGATGCCCAGCACAAGTCTGCCTTCGTCGATAAAGCGGTGGAGCTGCTCGCCGAGGTGAAGCGTCAGGTGTTTCGCCAGCAGGGTTCCCGCGCCGAGATCGTCGCCATAAGAGAAGCCGCCTGGAATGATGAGCAACTGGTAATCCAGCAGGCGCTGTGGTTCGCGCACAAGCTGGTTGATATGCAGCAGCTCG
>DASTKE010000836.1:0-3456 GCA_035716105.1 Ktedonobacteraceae bacterium
AGTTCGATGAAAAGTGAGAGGCTTTCTTCCAGCAGCGAGCGCAGCGCCGCCGGATCGCCCTGTGAAACAAACAGCAGTTGTGCCAGGCGCAGCAGGGAGACGGCCACGCCGCGTTTATCTCCCAGTTCTCTGTGGGTCGCCAGGCTCTCTTCGTAGAGGGTCCGGGCGCTCTCGTACTTTCCTTCCTGAGCATCAAGCAATCCCAGGGTGTAGAGCGACCAGGCAACCCGCTCTCTGTCGCCCATTACTCGAAAGAGCGCCAGAGCCTCCTGCGTCATCGAGCGTCCCGTGACGCTATCCCCTTTCATCAAGGGAACGACGCTCAAAAGGTAGAGCGAGAGAGCTATGCCTTGCTGGTCGCCCAGTTCCCGAAACAGAGCCAGGCTTTGCCGGCAGTAGGTTTCCGTGCGATCATAGTCATTCTGCGTGGAAGCCAGCGTTCCCGCCGAGATGAGCGCCCTTGCCCGTGCGTGCGCGGATACGTCAACGCCCTCACTTGCCGCCAACGCTCGCGCCAGGAAGGTCTGCCCCTCGTTCAGATGGCCGTGCATCTGCCAGAAGCGCCGTAATGCTCCACCCAGACGCAGGGCCAGCTCTATGTGATGCTCTTTCTCATCCCCGTCCTGCTTGAGCGCCCAGTCCATAACCGCACGCAGGTTATCATGCTCGCCCTCTAAGCGCTCCAACCACACGGCCTGTCGCGGCCCTCCAAGCTCTCGTTCCGATTCCTCCGCGAGGGCAAGGTAATACGAAGCATGGGCCTGCCGCACCGGCTGCTCTTCCCCGTTCGCTTCCAGCATCTCCACGGCATATTCGCGAATCGTTTCCAGCATCGCCAGTCGTGGTTCGTCGCCTTGCCCGGTTTGCAGCAGCAAACTTTTGTCGATCAGCGAGGTAACACCGTCCAGCACCAGGCCGCTTCTGTCGGGATGCGAGCCGTAGAGCGCCTCAATGGCCTCCAGCGTACAGCCCCCGATAAAGACTGAGAGGCGGCGAAATAGTTGTTGTTCCGCCGTATTTAGAAGCTGGTAGCTCCAAGCGATGGTGTTGCGCAGGGTCAGATGGCGTTCAGGAGCGTTCTGTGTTCCACCGGTTAAGAGCGCCAGTGGGTGGCTCATGCGTTGCAGCAATGCCTGCGGCGAGAACAGTTTCACACGTGCTGCCGCCAGTTCTATGGCGAGCGGCAGGCCATCCAGCCGCCGGCAGAGCGCCGCAATGGTTCGTATCGCGGCAGCCGTGACATCAAGATCGGGCTTGATGGCCAGTGCTCTTTGCAGGAAGAGCGCGACGGCGGGGTAGTGCGCCAGTTCTTCGGCAGGCAGCGGGGATTTTGCCTCCGGCAGCGCCAGGGGAGGAACGGAGAACTCAAACTCGCCCTGGATGTGCAGCACGGCGCGGCTCGTGACCATGACTTTCAAACGCGGGCAAGCGCTAAGGAGTTCCGCGATGGTCGGCGCGGCGCTCACCACCTGCTCAAAGTTGTCGAGCAGCAGCAGGCACTGTTTCTCTCGCAGCGAGGTTTTCAGATAGTTCAGGTGTTCGGCCACCGGGTGCTGTCCACCCGCGTAGCCATGATTCATGCCAAGCTCGTGAGCGATGGTAGAAATAACCATCGTGGAATCCATGATGGAAGCGAGGGGAATAAAAAACACGCCATCAGCGAAAGTTGGCTGTAGTTCGGACGCGACCGCGAGGCCGAGCCGGGTTTTCCCGATGCCTCCCGTGCCGGTAAGCGTCACGAGGCGCACATCAGGGCGCTGCAAAAGAGCGCGGACAGCAGACACCTCCGGGTCGCGTCCGACCAGGGAGGTCAGTGGAGCGGGAAGATTGCTCAAAGAGGCTTCTTGAGCGTGCAGGGGAAGCGTTTGCTCGGACGAGCCTTCCCCAATGGCCTCTTCCAGAGCCAGCGCGAAATCCTGGATATGCTCGTAGCGCTGACCGGGATTCTTTGCCAGCGCCCTCGCGATGACGCGCTCAACAGCAGGGGACAAGCCCGTCACCTGCTCGCGTAATGAAGGCAGAGGAGCCAGGGTATGTTTGATGGCGATTTCCGGCAAGCTTCCGTGAAATGGGCGCTCTCCGCTCAGCCATTCGTAGGTCACGATGCCGAGCGAGTACTGGTCGCTGGCCGGTACAGGACGAGCCCGCAGTTGCTCCGGCGACATGTAAGCAACCGTCCCGGCGGTATCCAGCGTCTGCCAGGAACCTGTACTCACCCCCATGAGAGCAATGCCAAAGTCGCTCAGCAAGACCTCCCCGTCGCGGCCCAGCAGCATGTTCTCCGGTTTGACATCGCGGTGAATCAATTGCCGGTCGTGCGCGTACTGCAATGCCTCGGCTACCTGGCGCACATATGCCAGCACGGTCTGAAGCGGGAGGAGCGAACCATGCGGATGGCGCTGGCGCAAGTTGCCGTTGGGCGCAAAGTCCATCACCAGAAAAGGGGTTCCAGCATCGACACCAAAGTCCAGCACCTGCACAATATGCGAATGGCGCAAATGGGCAACGACCCGCGCCTCCTGGTTGAAATGCGCCAGGTCATTGTCCGTCAACCGCCCGTGCAGAACTTTAATCGCAGCCAGCGTTTGCAGGTGAACATGCTGCCCCAGGTAGACATCAGCGAAGTTGCCCCTCCCCAAAAGACGGATGAGCAGATAATTGCCCAGTTGTTGTCCCTCGTGTTGCCCCTCGCGTTCTCCCTCTATGCTCATGATCGCACCTCCTCAACGGTGCCAGCCCTATTTAGCCCATCAAACTCCCCCATTATAGTTGAATTACGCGAACTCATCAACACACCAGGCCAGGAATTCTCACCTCCTTCCACCTCCATCCCCTCAAGAGAAACAACGATGGACAGGCAGCGCGGGCGCTGCCTGTCCATCGTTGTTTCTCTTGAGGGGATGGTGTTTAGCGGTTGGGCTTCGGGCGTGTCACCAGGGCGGCGATGACGCAGAGCACGGCGATGCCGACGAAGAGCACGACGTGCGTGGGCTGCGTCTCCATCGCTGGGTGCGAGCCGCTGACCAGGATGTGATGTACGCCTGGAATGGCATAGTAGATGCCGATGGCGAGGGAAATAATCGCGATGATGATCGCTCCGAAGAAAATGGCTGGATTTTTCATGGTATGTCTCTCCTTCTACTTTTCTCTTTCTCTCTCAGTGTTTCTGAGATTTTTACGTTCCGGCTTTGCTGGGATTGCCGGACGTGCCAATTATAACAGGTACTGCTTCGCTTTGTACAGGACGTAGGAAAAACGTAGGGGCCGATTGATCGGCCTGACAAGCTGGCCGATCAATCGGCGATGGGCGCGATCAATCGGCCCCTACGGGTGACGGCAGTCCTACGCGGTTTTGGCGCTGGACTTGCCCATGAACATACCGATGATACCAGCGATGAGGAGAACAGCGCCGACCGTCAGTACTGCATATGCCTTGCCGTGGAAATTGGCACCCAG
>DASTKE010000837.1:0-2156 GCA_035716105.1 Ktedonobacteraceae bacterium
GAACGTTTGCTCTTGACAAATGTTCATGTCGCTGGCTATACTTGAATTACACCCAATATCGTAATTGTCCTTGTAGCTAACCTGAATTCCTATTATAGTAAGAACAGATGTTCTACTAAAATACTGGAAGAGAGAAGCGGGACCGCTTGATGACAACAGGTACGAGCGCGGAAAGCGCTGGCGTTGGCAGTGCCGGGAGCACCGAGGGGATCGGAAGTGTCGCGATAGGCGTGGAACTTGGGGGGAAGCGGACTGCGATCGCACTGATTGACCAGGAGGGGGTCATTCTTCATCGCTGCGATGCAAAGACGCTGTGGGGCCGACCTGCCAGCGCGACGGTCGAACCCTCTATGCGGGGCATTGAAACGCTGCTTGCCCATGCCAGTGCAGAGGGGTATTGTGTCAGTGGTATCGGCGTGAGCATTCCGGGCGCAGTGGATGAAACATCGTCTCGCCCATTATTTGTGCCGACGCTGCCCTCGCTGAATGGCTTTCCCCTGGCTGAAATGCTGCAAACGCGCTTTGGTCTGCCTGCGCAATTGTATATCGACGTGGACGCCGCTTCCTGGGGAGAATATCGTTTCGGCGTGGGCAAGCAGGTGAACCGCCTGCTGTTCCTGAGCCTCAACGCGGTTGTCGGAGCCGCGTTGATAATAGACGGCAGGCCAGAGCGCTCAAACTCTCCCTCCCTCGGCCATACCAGCCATATGCCTATCACTACCAATGGGCCGCGTTGTGGCTGTGGCAAGCGTGGCTGTATCAACACGCTCATTTCCATCGATGCCATTCAGAAGATGATGCAGCGTGCGCAGCGCCGGGACGAGGAAAGCAGCCTCTTGCAGCGTTTGAGCAGGCATGAGCTTTTCAGTCCGCAACTGCTTGCAGTCGAGGCCGAGCGGGGTGATAGCGTGGCCTTGCAGGTCTATCACGAAATGAGCCGCTGGTTCGTCGCCGCGCTCGTTCGCTATATCGATCTCTTTGCTCCGGAAATGCTTCTGCTTGGCGGCAGCGTACTCAATGCCAGCCCATTGCTCTTCAACGAAGTACGCGGTACCCTGCTTGCTCAATATTCTCTGGAGGAGCGTGATACGTTGCAAATCGTCCCCGCACAACTGGGGGAAGATGCCGCCCTCATCGGAGCCGCGCTTTTCATGCATTCGCAAGCGCTTCATTCCATTGAGCTGCCCGCTCAATCCTCTAAGCAGCAGGCACACAAAAAACGCCGCAAGCCGCAGTCACGCATTGCCTTGCACTATCCAGACGATATGGCGGGTGGTGGAAGTGGTCTGAGCACCACTATGCTGGCTGATGCAATACATCCACCATTGTCACGAGGCAACGCCGTGCAAGATGTGTAGGGACGCTCTGAGATAGGAAATGTCCCAATTCAAACCTCTCAACTACCCGCAATCCGTCCCAATCGTGGCTTTGCCAGCGCAACGTAATCGCTTGTCTTCAGCACCAGCGAGCGGTCCAGGCGTGCCGCGTTGAAATAGATTTCTTCGTTTTCCAGCAGGGAGGGATCAACGATCAATTCCAGTTCGGGGTTGAAAGAGAAGGGCAGGATGGTGCCTGCCACGCTGCCTGACAGCCGCTCTGCCACATCTGACGAGGCAAAAGCGACATATGTCCCCTGCATCAAGGCTTTGATGGCTGGCAAATCTACTTTTGCATCGCCGGGAACCACCACAAGCAGATATCTTGTGATCTTCTTGCCGATTTTGACCATCAGGACGATACACTTTGCCGCTTGTGATAAGGTGTTGCCACGCATGGCGCTGACAATTTCTGTCCGGCCCTCTGATTCGTGATCGATCAACCGGTACTGCGCGTTGTGCTGGTCGAGCAGCGCTATCAGGCGTGTGTAGGTATCTTCAGTTTGTGTATGCATACGTTTATTCCTCTGTTTGGTATTGTGACTCGCGTCCTTCAAGTTTGTCTAATACTTCATATAGCCATCGAAGATAGGTTTTTTCCATGTCAACGGCGAAGTGTACGATGAGTTCGAGAAAGGGATCACCCTCGCTTTCGCTGGCATAGGGATTGTGACGGACGCCTTCCTTTATTGGTTCTCCACGCACGGGCAGGCGCTGCAGGTTTTGCCGGTATGTGGCCAGGCGCTGCTCGTGGGAGATAATCCCGGCCTTCACGTTCTC
>DASTKE010000838.1:0-3800 GCA_035716105.1 Ktedonobacteraceae bacterium
AAACCGCGTGACACGCGGTTTGCCACATCCGACCCTTCGCCAGAGATACATTACCATAAGCTTTCTGAAATAGGACAACCAGACAATTGCTTCACCAGAGTATATCACAATCAGTAAAACAGTAGATCGAGACATTTCTACCCATTCGTCCTATAAAGCAGTAGGAAAATTGTCAACTCTTTAACTCATGTGTTATGCTTTTATGCAACTATGAGCATCCTTTTTATCGTCACTTCAAGTATTCGTCTTATGCATTTTCCTGTCCGGTTAATGGAAAGACAACATCATGTCTCAGCAACGCGAAACAGTGACAGACCGGTTGGTGAGCGTTATTCGCACCATCCAGCTTGGTCGGCAAACCGGTGTGTTGACCGCGCAACGGGGCGAAGGGGTTTCCCTGGAGGAGGGCATCATCACCTTTGTTAACGGACAGGTCACACAGGCAGCGCTTGGTCGGCGTGCAGGCTCAGAAGCGCTGAATGCACTCACGATCTGGGGCAATTGCCGCTATACCTTTGTTTCCCCGGAAAATCAGACAAAAACGTCTATAACTGCATCACTACCAACCGACAGGCTATTACCGGACGCTAGCAAGGATCCACGCACTCCTATTCCTTTTAGCAGGACACAAACAGAACCACTCTACACAGAAGCAGGAGGAAGAGATGAGCCAGGCAGGCAAAACACCCCGGCACCCTTCCCTCTCGCGCCTTACCGTATTCAACCGCTCGAGTCTGCCCTCCGCTCTATCGAGCGCCTGGGCCTCTCACGTACATACCGGCACCTGCTCCTGTTGATTGATGGAGAGCGTTCCATTACCGATCTGATCCGCCTGATGGGACGAAACCAGAACGAAGTATACGAACTCTTACGCGCATTGGAACGGGCCGCAATCATCAAGATACCTGCAGTGCCACCGTATCGATAATGTTCAAAGCAATAGAACCCGAATGACCGGTGATCGATGTTTTCACTACCCCGGTGCCGTATCACAATACGATAATCATACAGAAAAATAGGCTTTACAGCAACAAGGAGTTAAGAATAGGAGATGGGAATGGCGAACCAATACTACGCGCTTTCACGGGAGCAGGCGCTCGCCGAAATTGTACGCGCACATCAAGAGGAACGAGTGCCAATGCTGGACAATGCCAATCTGAGCCGGGCAGATTTACGCAAGGCCGATCTGAGCGGAGGCAATATGCGCGAAACCGACTTCACGGAGGCAAATTTGAGCGGTGCCTATGCCTGTGGTGCCTATCTGCGCAAAGCCAATCTCAGCGGCTCCAACCTTGCCGGGGCTAACCTGAGTAAGGCTATTTTGATTGAGGTGAACCTGATTGGCGCGAACCTGCGCGGCGCGTATTTGCGACGCGCCGACTTACGCGCTACCGATCTGTGCGGCGTCAATCTAGGCGGCGCGGACCTCAACGGAGCCTATCTGATCGAGGCCGACCTCATCGGGGCCGACTTGAGCCGGGCCGATCTCATCGGGGCTGACCTGAGTAAGGCCAATCTCAGCGGCGCAAACCTGGTTGGAGTTGACCTGAGCAAAGCTGATCTAAGCAAAACCATTCTCAATGGTGCTGATCTCAGCCGCGCCAATCTGAGTGGGGCCAATCTGGTCGGGGCCAACCTCAGCGGCGCAAACCTGGGCAAGGCGAATCTGATCAGGGCCAATCTCAACCTGGCAATGCTCAGCGGGGCCGACTTGAGCGGAGCCTATCTCTGCGAGAGCAGCCTGCGCGGTACCAATCTGGTCGGAGCCAACTTGAGCCTGACCAACCTCAGCGGCTCAAAGATGAACCGCGCCTATCTTTTCCGTGCCTTCGCCAGCAAAGCCGACCTGAGCAAAACCGATTTGAGTAAAGCCAACCTGATTGGGACTGATTTGAGCGGCGCGGACCTGGGCAAGGCCAACCTCAGCGGGGCTAACCTGACCGGGGCCAATCTCAGCGGAGCCTATCTGCGAGCGGCCAATTGCACCCACGCCAATTTGCATAGCACCATCCTCGGCGGCGCTGTGCTCACCAACGTCATTTTCACTGCCGCAGATTTGCAAGGAGTCCAGGCCGCACCCATCGACTTTGAGGATGTCGAGGCCGCTTCTCTGAACGATATTCTTATCGATCCTTTTACGGCTCAACGCCTGAATCTTCCTCTCGCCTCTCCTGCCGCTCATTGAATGAAGGCATGACAGGCAGACCGACTGTATTTCGTTGACTGGTCTAGCCGTTTCAAAAATAATATGGATTATGACATGGAACTGACGTAGGGCCTCGATTGATCGCGGCCCTACGTTCATCCATCCTCTCGTCCAACTTCAATTGTGAAACGGTATGATCAACATGGTGCTTTGTGTAATGGAGGGGATTCCCCATGACGATCAACTGGGAAGCTTTAAGTGTTTTTGTAGTAGTATTTTCGTCTGTCGCGCTGCTCGGCTTTCTGGCCGCACGCTGGCGTCCGGGTGACTTGAACCGCTTGCAAGAGTGGGGGCTGGCCGGAAGGCGTTTCGGCACTGTTATGTCATGGTTCTTACTCGGTGGTGATACCTATACCGCCTATTCCTTTATTGCCGTACCGGCGCTTATTTACAAAGAGGGAGCGCTGGGCTTCTTCGCTGTCCCCTACCTGACCATTATTTTCCCCCTGGTGTTCATCATCCTGCCCAGATTCTGGACGGTCGCCCGTCATCGTGGCTACGTCACTCCGGCGGATTTCGTGCGCGAGCGCTTTGATAGCAGTGGACTGGCGCTGATCATCGCCCTGACCGGCATTCTGGCGACCATGCCCTATATCGCGCTGCAAATTTACGGCATTGAAGTTTCGATTGCGCAGATGGGCATTCCCATCGAAATCTCGCTTTTCGTCGCCTTCGTCGTGCTGGCAGCCTATACCTATGTGAGCGGCCTACGCGCCCCGGCGATGGTCGCCCTCGTCAAAGATGCCGCCATCTGGCTGGTCGTCATTGTCGCTTTTATCTACATTCCTACACGACTGGGCGGCTTTAAGGGTATTTTTGCCGCCGTACATCAAAAGGCGCTGGCGAATCCAACCACCTTTCATGAATACCTGCCCGCCTCGCAGTACAGCGCGTACATCACGCTGGCCCTGGGTTCCGCGCTCGCCCTCTTCCTGTATCCCCACACGCTCACAGGCATCCTGAGCACCAATAGCCGCCAGGTGGTGCGGCGCAACGCCGCCTTGTTGCCAGCGTACACCATCCTGATCGGGTTGATCGGCCTGATGGGGTACATGGCTATCGCCGCCGGCATCAAACCGTCGGCAGCCTACGGGGCTAACTCCGCTCTGCCCGCGCTCTTCTCGGCGATGTTCCCCTCCTGGTTCGCCGGCTTCGCCTTTGCCGCCATCGCCATCGGCGCGCTGGCACCCGCCGCCATCATGTCGATTGCCGCCGCAAACCTCTTCACACGCAACATCTACCGCGAATACTTCCGCCCGGCCTGCACGGAACGCGAGGAGTCCGACGTGGCAAAAACCGCCTCGCTGGTCGTGAAGGTCGGCGCGCTCGCCTTCATTCTCTTCCTGCCCGGCACGCTGGCGATTAACTTCCAACTGCTCAGCAACATCTGGATTGTACAAACGCTGCCAGCAGTGTTCATCGGCCTCTACACCAACTGGTTCCACCGCCGCGCCCTGATTATCGGTTGGGCTGGCGGTATGCTCGCTGGCACCTTGATGGTTATCGCGCAGAACTTCGAGTCTTCCGTCTTCCCGCTGTCCCTGGGCGGCTTCACCCTCCCGGTCTACGCCGCAGTGTCCGGCATTGTCGTGAA
>DASTKE010000839.1:0-4450 GCA_035716105.1 Ktedonobacteraceae bacterium
CGCCGGGTGCTGGCCTTCTCCTTGAGCTAATCTATTTCATCAGCAGCCTGAGCTTGCTCGGCTTCGCGACGCAGGCGGGCTTGCTCCTGGCGTTCGCGCTGGCGCTGGCGTTTCTCCTCCGCCTTACGCGCCGCTTCCGGGTCGACATTCACTTTGTTCATGGCGCTGCCGACACCCTCGGTGATGACCAGTTGCACGGCTTCGAGGGCGTGGTCTTCTGCGTCATCCAGTTGAATGCGCTCGTCTGTCGGAGGGATGCCCAGGACGTAGGAGGCACCGTCCATGTGCTGGTGAGTGGGGCGACCGATGCCGATGCGCAGGCGCGGAAACTCGTTGGTGTGCAGGTGGGCGATGATATCACTGACGCCGTTGTGTCCACCGGCGCTGCCTTTTGTGCGCAACTGCACCTTCCCGACCGGAAAATCAAGCTCGTCGTAGACCACCAGGATATCCTCTGGCTGTAGTTTGTACCAGCGCACTAGCTCGCCGACCGACTGCCCGCTGAGATTCATATAGGTCAGAGGTTTAGCCAGCACCACTTTTTCCGTGCCAATCATGCCGCTGGCGAGCAGGGCACGGCTGCGTCGCTCATTCCAGGCCCAGCCCAGTTTGTTTGCCAGTTTATCGACCACGCGGAAGCCAACATTGTGTCGTGTATGCTCATATTGTGGCCCAGGATTGCCCAGGCCAATCACCAGTTTCATGTTGCCAAGTCCAATTATCAGTTTCATGCTATATTCTGAGGGAGATTAGCGACCATAGGCCAGGCGTACCGCCAGGTAAGAGGGCAGGCCAGCCTTAATGATCTTCTCCTGCGTTTTCTCTATCGCATAGGGTATACGGTAAAACTCGAAGCCGCGTTCCGAATCGTAGATCATAAAAGCGGCTCGCGGGTCTCCATCGCGTGGCTGACCGACGCCGCCAGCATTGATGATCGCCCTGTAATCCTCTTTTGCCTGCCAGGGTCCCTCCGGCGGTGTGCTCATTTCGTTTGTGATCTGCACCATACTCTGACTGAGATTGAACAGTGCCAGCAACTCCTCCAGTTCCTCCTGAGAACTCACAAGGATGGTTCCCGTTGCCGGCTCGCCCGTTTCATCTTCACCGCTCTCCGTTTCCTCGCCAGCGTCTGTGTCTTCATCAGCAGGCACATCTACCGGTTGGGCATCTTCTTCCTCTTGCTCAGCCTCCACGTCCATCGCTTCTCCGGCTTCAAGGGCATGTTCATCATCGCTCTTGCCCGATTCAGCGATTTCACCAGTTTCCACAGTATCGTCCTGCGTAACGGATTCAGCAGGTGATGGCACATCATTTTCACTGGTTTCAGCCTCTGCTACAGGTGAAATGTCAGCCTGCTCTGCTGGCGGCTCCGTTTCTGAAGTCGCTGTCGCTGCCCGCGTTTCCAGCATGGCATCGGCCTCTTGCTCATCGAGTGGTTGGCCAGTAGCCGGGTCGGCATAGGCGCTCGCGGCATGTTCCGCGATTTGTGTACTCAGGGCAACCGGATGTGCCGCGACCATGTCTTCTGCTTCCCCGGATTCCCCAGTCTGCTCAGTTCCCCCGCTTTCTCCGGCCTCGACATAGTGATGGATGCCATTCTGCTCGACGCCGTTGAGGGGAATGGTCGGCGTATTGGCGATGGTATCGGGCTGTTGGAAGATGATGGGGACGTGGGTGTGTCCGACGAAGCAATAGCGGGTGTGGAAGTACTGGAAGCTGCGCTCTGCGAGGATTTCGGAGGTCAGGTATTCCCATAGCGGCCCGTAGGGGCTGCCGTGAACCAGCGTACACTCGCCGAATTCCAGCCGTTCCGGCAGATCGGTGAGGAAACGGTGATGCTCCTCGGTCAACTGCCGGGTCGTCCATTCCGCTGAGATTCGTGCGGCGGGACTGAAATCTTCCAGGTCTATCTTGCCCACCGCGGCCCAATCGTGGTTGCCCGCAATGATGACGTTGGTGCGCTCGCGCAATTTAGTGATGCATTCATTCGGATTTGGTCCATAGCCCACTAAATCACCGAGAAACCAGATTTCATCCACTGGTTCCTGCTGCGAAAGCTCGTCTATCTTTGCCAGCACCGCCTCAAGCGCTTCCAGATTGGCATGGATATCGGAAAAAATGGCGTAGCGCATATCAATGTACTCGATTTCAGAAAATTTTAGAAGAATTCCGTTTGTGGACGTATTCTAACATGTTTGCAAGCAGTTTGCCAGTCCCTTGCTCACTGGAAAATTGAACCTGTCAGGCTAGCAGGCAGGCCAACAGGAAGGAATAAGTGAAAATATCTATGGTGAGCGTTCATTTCAACGAAGCTCTGCTTGTGATTGTCCTCTTTGTAGAAAGGCTTTGTATGAATTCTCGACAGTGGTTCAGCAGCCGTCCGTCGCGGCGGCAAGTATTGCGCAATCTTGGCCTGCTCGCGGGGGCCGGGCTTGCTCTTGATGCAGGTGCAGCGGTGGTTAGCAATGTGCTGGCCGCGACGCCGGGAGGCGATGTCAATCCGATCAATCACGTGTTGATTGCCTGCCAGGAGAACCGCACATTTGACGAATATTTTGGCTACTATCCCAACGCTGGCAAATTTGGTCTTCCGGCCAACTACGCGCAGCCCGATGGCAAGGGTGGCAGCGTGAAGCCACACCATTTCTCGCTGCCAGTATCGCAAAATCCCTCCCATTCCTGGCAGGATATTCACAAAGAATGGAATAAGGGGGCGATGGATGGTGTCTATACCACCGATGGCAGCAGCGCTATGGGCTACTATGATGGCTCAGACCTGTCCTACTACTACGGGCTGGCCGGTGCCTTCACCCTGTGCGGCAACTATTTCTGCTACGAGCTTGGCCCATCGACACCGAACCGCGTAGCCCTCGTGGCTGCCACGGCGGGCGGCAATACCAGCAACAGCGTTGACCGGGGCAGCCTGGATTGGCCCATCATTGCCGATGTGTTGGATGCGCATAAAATCACCTGGAAGTGCTACAACCTGGGCATTGGCACGGGAACCTCGCTGGAAGACTTCAATCCGTTTGTCTATTTCAAACGCTGGCAAAACGATTCGCGCCTGCAATTCCAGGAAGACGATTACTACTCCGACCTGGACGCCGGTACGCTGCCGCAGGTCTCGTTCCTGATTACCGAATCGCTTATCAGCGAGCATCCACCCGCCGATATCCAGATGGGGCAGGAGAAGATGGCCGATATCATCAATGGGCTGATGCAGTCAAGCCTGTGGAAGAGTTCCGCCCTCTTCTTCACCTATGATGAGGGCGGCGGCTACTTCGATCACGTGGCCCCGCCCCAGGTCGATGCCTATGGCATGGGCTTTCGCGTACCGATGCTGGTTGTCTCCCCCTGGGCGCGACGCGGCTACCTCTCCGGCCAGGTGTACGAGCATAGTTCCGTGCTCAAGTTTATCGAGCGTCGCTTCGGCCTGCCCACGCTGGCGAGCGTCAATCACCAGTTCGATGTCTCGACGCCCGGCACCAACAACGATGCCGCCAACGGCCAGCCCACCGGCCCGGCTGCTCCTCCACGCGACCGGCTCTCGCAGATAGGCGATTTCTACGAAGCCTTCGATTTCTCGCAAAATCCCAACTATCATCCCAGCTTGCCATCACCTGAGAAGCACTGGTGGTAGTCTAAGGCATAAAAATACTCTATCACAAGCATAAAGGCCACTATCAAGTGGCCTTTATGCTTGTGATAGAGTATTTTTATGTCCTCCCAAGTAAAAATGCTTATGCTGGATAAGAAATGATTTATAAATGCTCGTTGACGTGATATGATATGACTGTGATATCCATTGAGAGGGATATTTCCAATACAGGGGGAAAGTATGAATAATTGGCATGATCTCTTTGGCACACAGCGCGCCCCCCAAACAACTGCTTATATCGAGGTGACGCTGAGAAATGGGGCGACGACACGCCATAAATTGGAAAAGATAGAGACCAGTATCGGGCGTGACGGGAGTAAGAATGATATTTGTGTGAACGAAAATGTCGTTTCTGCACAGCATCTGCTGATTCGCCATGACAACAGCTCAGATAGCTATACGCTTGTGCATCCACATCCTGCGCGGTTGCCGGGAGGAACAACCAATGGTCTGATCTTTAAGAGGCGTCGCGTTCCAGGGAAGGAGGAATTCAAGCATGATCTGGGTCACGGCGATAGCTTCAGTATTAATAATGAGGTGATGTTCCGTTTTATCGTTGAGCAACCAGCCGCCCAGGGTCCGCGCCCTCAAGCCACTGCCTTTGATCTGAATAAAGACGAAATGACGATAGGGCGTACTTCGGCGAACGACATTCAGTTAGACCACCCCCAGGTCTCGGCTCGTCACGCCGTGCTGCGCAAAAGCGGCTCAGGCCACCTGCTGATTGATCGCAACAGTACGAACCATACCTACGTCAATGGGCGCAGTATTACGCGCACGCTGCTGAAGCGT
>DASTKE010000840.1:0-4033 GCA_035716105.1 Ktedonobacteraceae bacterium
TTCCCTGTAGACTCCCTGCTCATCGTCCAGGATGGCGTGAGCGCGGATGTGCGTGGCTCCCAGTTCGCTCCGCGCCAGGCGCAGGGCCTGCTCGAACTCGGAGCCAATCTGGTTGCCGCCCGGTCCCTCACCGTAGAAAAGCTGCGAGAGGTGTTCAGAGCCGAGCATGTGCCAGACGGGATTGAGCCGCTCGCTCACGGTTGCCGCCCGGACACCCAGGTTCAGGGGCTGCGCCTGTTCAGTGCCGGGACGCGCAGCGACAGGGGCAGAGAGCTTGCCCGCCGGGGAGTTCACATCAAAGAGCGAGGCGACAGCGTACCAGTGTTGCGTGCCGGGTACGCCTGTCGTATCCGCGTAGACCGTTCCGGGTACGACGAGCGCGTCACCTGTGCCTCCGTGGTTCAGGCGCACGAACGGGCCATTGGGAGACTCGCCGCGATAGACAACGTAGCCCTCGGCGCTGGCTACCGGTAGCCAGCGCAGCGTAATCTGCCCTGCTCCCGGCTCTGCCGTGAGGTTGCCAGGAGGCGGCAGGGTCAGAGCCGGGTGGCTCTCTTGCCATGTGTCAGCATTTTGACCAATGACCTTCTCCCAATCGGTGAAAGCTGGCTCCCGGTTGTTCATATTCCTCTTCTCCTCCGCCATTTCTCTCTTGCCTTTCATGAGTTTTTCCAATCGAAAACGGCAATCTCGTAGGCGGTGCATTTATGCCCGCATCGCCTACGAGATTGCTGGTTTGGTCGTTAAAATTCATCTACTCTAGCCCTTCAGACCCGTCATGACGATGCCCTGCGTGAAGTAGCGTTGCAGCAGGAAGAAAACGATCAGCATTGGCATAACGACGACGACTGCGCCAGCCAGGAGCAGCCCGTTGTCGTTGACGTGCGGACCAACGGCGAACGTGGCAAGCGCGACCGGCAGGTTGTACTTCTGGTCGCTGGTCAGCACGATCAGAGGCCAGGTGAAGTCATTCCACGATGCCAGGAAGGTTAATATCGTCAGGGTAGCCAGGGCCGGGCCGCACAGGGGCAAGACCACTCGCCAGAACAGGAAAAACTCGCTGGCACCATCGACGCGAGCTGCGTCAAGCAGTTCGTCCGGTATGGCAAGCATGAACTGTCGCATCAGAAACACGCCGATGCCTCCCGCCGCTTCCGGCAAGATCACCGCGAGCAGGTTATTGACCAGGCCCATATTGCTCATCAGCACGAACAGGGGAACCAGGGTCACGGCGCTGGGTATCATGAATGTGGCGAGCACCAGCAGGAACAGCGCGTTTTTTCCACGAAATTTCAGCTTGGCGAGGGCATAGCCGAGCATCGAGCAGAAGAGCAAATTGAGCAGCGTCACGGAGACGGCCAGGATCACCGAGTTCAGAAAGTAGACCGGAAAGTTGAGCTGGGTGAAAAGTCTGGTGTAGTTTTCCAGAGTAGGAGCCAGGGGCCACCATGTCGGCGGAAGTTGGGCGAGTTCGGCTGTACCCTTCAGAGAACTGAGCACCATCCACACAAAAGGAACGACCATGACCAGCAGTCCCAGTGTGAGCAGGATATAGATCCACCAGCTATTTGACCGTGCGCGTTTGCCCCCTCGCACGGGCTTCCCTGCGGTGACTGTCGCTTCGGGAAGAATCTGTTCGGGCGTTTGGGTTTGCATCATAATGAATCCTCCTTGCTACATCATGTCTCCGGTCGCAGGACACGAAACTGAATAAATGCCAGGATCACGATGACTACAAACAAGACATAGGCCATTGCGCTCGCATATCCCTGGTTGAAGAAATTGAAGCCTTGCTGGTACAGGTACATTTGCACGGTCAGCGTGCGGTTTAACGGGCCACCCTGCGTCATCACAAAGGGTTCCTGGAAGGCTTGCAGGAAGCCAATGCTGGTGAGCACCGAGACAAAGAGCAGCGTCGGTCGCAGCATGGGCAGCGTAATGTTGCGAAAGAGGGCGAGCGTTCCGGCTCCGTCGATCTGCGCGGCCTCATAAAGTACCGGGTCTATCCCCTGCAGACCGGCAAGAAAGATAATCATGCCGGAACCAATATTGCGCCACACGATGACGAAAATCATCGATGGCAAAGCGAGCGCGGGATTGCCGAGCCAGTTTGGCCCCTGCAAGCCAACCGCGTGAAACAGGTTATTGATGATCCCCACGTCCGGGTCGAGCAGGAAGCGCCACACGACGGCGATGGCGACGAAGCTGGTGACGACCGGCAGGTAATAGCCTACGCGAAAGATTGTCCTGACAACATTCACGCCCCGGTTCACTCCCATAGCCACCAGCAGAGCCAGCGCTATATTGACGGGAACTCCGATCACGACGATGAAAATGGTGTTCAGGGCGGAGAGCAGGAATGTCTGATCGTGCAAAAGGTTCACATAGTTCTGCACCCCAATAAATTGCAGATCAAAGGGGTTGCGCAGGTTGGCGATGCCGAAATTCGTGAAACTGAGCACGAGTGAAGCGATAATGGGGATGGCCATGAAGACCAGGAAGATCACCGTCCACGGTAAGGCGAAAAGCCAGCCTGCAAGGGTTTGTCGCCCATGCCCGGCCTCGCGGGGCGCAGGCGACGTTTGTCGCGCCGCCTGCGCCCGAGGAGAGACCAGGGAGATGCCGGTCTTACTCATTGTCCACTCCCTATCGAAGTCGCCTTCTGCTGCATATCCGCGGCAGCTTGCTGAGGTGTGGATTTGCCTAACATCACGGTCTGCATGTCATTGTTGATCGTGGTTGTGACCTCGTCCCATTTGGGGAGGCTTGGCGGCGCGTTGGCGCTGCTCAACTGGCTATGGAAGACCGACAGATTTTTGTCGCTCGCCAGCGAGCCGATGTTCCAGGCAGCTTGCACTGCCGGCAGGTCGCCTACGGTGCTGAACCATTTGGCCTGCACAGACGGTGTGGTAAGGTACTGCACGAACTTCCAGGCAGCGGCCCGATTCGGACTGTTTTTGAAGACCACCAGGTCTGACCCGCCAACAAACGAGGTATTGGTGATCTTCTGCGGCAGCGTTGCTACGGCCCACTTGCCATTCATCGCCGAGCCACCCTCCTGCTGGATCAGTCCCATCATCCAGGGGCCAGAGATGAACATCGGCGTTGATCCCTGATCGAATGTCTGGATGACATCGAAGTTGGGCGGTTCGGTCTGTGGGGTCAAACCCTGCTTGAAGAAGGTCTGGTAGTACGAGAGAGCCTGAACGACCGGAGGGCTGTTGAAGGTGTACTGGTTGCCCTGGTACACTTTGCCGTTCCCCTGCCAGATGAAGGGCAAGAGTTCCTGATAGTCGTTCGACCCCAGGTAGATACCGTACTTCGAGCCACCTTTCTGCTGCATCGCCTGGGCATCCGCTAACAGTTCGTCCCAATTTGCCGGTGCATGCGTAATCCCCGCTTTCTGGGCGATATCGGTGCGATAAAACAATACTCGCGTATCAACGTACCAGGGGACACCATAGGTTGCCCCCTTATACTGGGTGGTGCTCCAGGCATTCGAGAAAAAGGCGCCTGAGCTAAAGCTGCTCGGAGGCGTGTCGAGCGCGCCGGACTGCGCGAACTCGGCCATCCAGTCAGTACCCATCTGGGCAACATCGGGCGTCTGTGTACCGGCAACGGCGGTCAGTAATTTTTGATGGGCATTGGCCCATGGAATAGACTGAACTGTGACGTGAATACCAGGATTCTGTTTCATAAAATCATTGGCCAGGACTTTGAGGTTGTCTCCCTCTGTTCCCATGCCCCATACGGTCAGATTACCACTACTTGCGTTTCCATTGCCGCCACTGCTGCCACCGCAGGCTGACAACAGGAACAAAGACAGCACGAAGACTGCCAGTGCGATTACCTTCCTTTGCCTTAGCAATGTAGGCCTCCTTCCTTTCCTTCTATCAAACACACCAGTGACACGGGTCACTTCTTCTCATAAAAACATACACGGGACAGTGGCGCTATGGGTTTCCTATATTGGTAGGTTTCCCATATTAAGGAATAGAGAAGCCTCCAACGCGGAGAGGCAGCTTATGGCTGC
>DASTKE010000841.1:0-4795 GCA_035716105.1 Ktedonobacteraceae bacterium
TAAAAGGGTCTGCCGGGCCGCCGGCAGGGGATGGAAGCAGATTCTGTACGGCGGCAGGCAGCCAGGATACCATTAAGGCAAGCTGGCTCTGATAGTTGTCGTCGCCCAGCACGATTGTTTGTGAATCAAGGTTGCCGACGACGATCTTATGTCTGTGTAAGTATTCCAGCGCGAAACAGAGGCGTGTGATCCAGTCGAGCGTGACGCGCTCGTTGGGCAGGCCCGCGCCGCTTTGCAGCAAATCTTGTAACGTGTGCAACTGCGTCTGCGTTTCACCGTTCGGCCAGCCGGTGACGAGGTAGAGATGACCATTGGAGTGTCGCATGTCGATGACCGGCATTGTGTAGGGCATGTGCTGGCGGCGCAACAAATCATACTCGCGTTTCATGGTTTCCTGGATGGTTGTTTGTGCCTCTTCGTCCAGATCACTCAGGTCGATATCGCGAATAGCTACCGGACGCTGTTGCTGGATATCGAACGCGAAGAGCAAACTCACATGAGCACGCCGTCGCACCAGCGACGTAATACGATAGCGGGTGGCGATATCCCTATCATTATCTGGCTTCGATGAAATAGTATCTTTGTTGATACGCTCGCCACAGGAGCCGCAGAACACAGCCTGCGGGGGTAAGACAGTATTACACTGTGGGCAGTGTGTGAGGCCGGAAGAATCCTGCTCCATTGTTGTTTGCGCCATACTCATCAAAATTCTTACCTTATGGAATGTAATAGATTCATTGGATGCCTTAATTATAACATAGTAGGGTCACTTTTACGTAGGGAATTTGTAAAAATCACCCATATGAGTGAGAAAAGGAAGAGGAGGGAAGCGTTTGTTCAGAGCAGTACCCTTGTCACGGAACAGATGTTTTGATAGAATTTCACAAGGACACATATACGCAATCTCTTCTGACGGGCAGTCGTGCCTGTTACAATAAACAGTAGGGCGACATCGTGGGACAAGGTTCTCGCGGTTGCCTGACTGACATCCGCTCTCACCTGGAGGTATGTTATGGACTTAGCCACGCTGCTTTTCTGGATCATCGCTGTCATTCTTGTGGGTGCGGCCTTGATGGTGGTGGGTCTGCGCAGCATTGTACACAGCGCGCTGGCGTTGATCGTACTTTTCGCGATGGCTTCCGGTATTTATTTGCTGCTGAATGCCGAATTCATTGCTATTGTGCAAATCCTTATCTATGCTGGTGCAGTGACGATTCTGATCCTCTTTGCTCTCATGCTGACGCGCATAAGTAATATCAATCAAGACAGCAATCCAACCAACCGGCAATGGTGGCTGGCGCTCATCATCTGCGTGCTGGTTGGCGTCGGCATTATGCTGGCCGTGACCATCAGTCCGCACGCGGTCGCCGATACAGGTAATGGCGGCGGACAACTGCCGGCGAACGTCAACAATGTAGTGCGTATCGGTCAGTTGTTGTATAGCCCGACAGGCTATAGCTACGTGCTGCCCTTTGAAATTGCGTCCCTGGTGCTGCTGGTCGCCATCATTGGAGCAATTGTGATCGGTCGGGAGGAGGATCAATAATGGGACTGACGCTCTATCATTTCCTGGCGCTCGGCGCGATACTCTTCTTCATCGGCCTTTACGGAGCAATCTCGAAAAAGAATGCCGTGGCTGTGCTGATGGGCATTGAAATCATGCTGAACGCGGTCAATATTACCCTGGTCGGATTTTCGTTCTTTAATCGTGTCAAACCGTATTCCACCTACTTAACCGGGCAAATCTTCGCCATCTTTATTATCACGGTGGCCGCGGCGGAAGCGGCGGTTGCTCTGGCGATGATTATTTCGATTTATCGCAAGCGGAGTACGGTGGATGTCGGCGAAATCGACATGATGAGGTGGTGATTCGTATGGCTTTGTATTATGGTTCCTGGTTGATCTTACTCTCGCCGCTGTTCAGCTTCGCGGTGATTATTTTCGGCACGCGAGTCTGGGACTTGTTCAGTCGCCCCGTGCAGGCGACACCGGCGCAACAGGCGGAGGCCCACGCGGAGAGCGATATCCACTACATTGAAAAGAAGGGGCCGCACGGTGAGGAAGAAGTCCTGGAGGACGATGAAGACCCACAGGTTCCCCACCTGACGATGGGGGCGAAGGTCAGCGGCTACCTGGGTATTCTGATTATGGCGCTGGCCTGTCTCTACTCCTGGATTTTGCTGCTCAACACTGCCGGTGTGCTTTCCATCGCTCCGCCTTTGCCAGCCAGTGGCGTGACCGTGCTCTCTTATAACTGGCTGGTGCAGGCGGGTGGAACCGCCAGCTACGTCGTCGCCTTCCACATCGATACGCTGGCGATTGCGATGATGACGGTCGTGACCACGGTCTCCCTGCTGGTGCAGTTCTATTCGCAGGGCTACATGGGGAACTCCGCGGGCTACGCACGTTTCTTCGCGTACCTCTCGCTCTTCGCCTTCTCCATGCTTGACATCGTCTTCGCGCAGAACTTCCTGGTCATTTTCGTTGGTTGGGAACTGGTCGGCCTGAGTTCTTACCTGCTGATCGGCTTCTGGATCAATAAGGCAGCGAAACCTGCTGAAGACCGTCCTTCGCCGTCCAACGCCGCGATAGAGGCGTTCATTGTCAACCGTGTCGGTGATGTGGGCTTCATCATCGGTATCATGATCCTCTTTGCACAGACCGGCACCTTCGATTTTGCCACGCTCGCCTCGAAGACCGATCCGCATGGTGTCTCCCATGTTTTCGCTGGCAACCTGGGCCTGTTGACACTGGCGATGATCCTGGTCTTCTGCGGTGCCATCGGTAAATCCGCGCAGGTGCCACTGCATATCTGGCTGCCTTCGGCGATGGAAGGCCCGACGCCCGTCAGCGCGCTGATTCACGCGGCCACAATGGTTGCCGCCGGTGTCTACATGGTGGCGCGTACCTTCCCGCTCTTCCTGGCTGCGGGGCCGCAAGCCTTCGGCGTCGTAGCCTGGGTTGGCGCGATCACGGCCATCTTTGCCGCGACCATCGCCCTGACACAATACGACCTCAAGCGCATCCTGGCCTTCTCGACCATCAGCCAGCTTGGCTACATGTTCGTCGGCCTCGGTGTCGGCGGCGCGGAATACGGCCCCGGCCCCGGCATGTTCCACCTGTTCACACACGCCTTCTTCAAGGCGCTGCTCTTCCTGTGCGCGGGCAGCGTGCTTCATGCCATGCATCACGCGCTGCATCGCGAAACGCAGGACATGCGCTACATGGGCGGACTGGCAAAGTTCATGCCGGTTACGGCCATCACGTTCTTGATAGCCACACTTGCCATTTCCGGTTTCCCTTTCTTCTCCGGTTTCTATAGCAAAGATACGATTATCGGACTGACTCTGGATCGCGGCGATTACGGGCTGTATATCGTCACGCAGGTAACGGCTGGACTGACCGCCTTCTACATGCTGCGTGCCTACATTCTGACCTTCGGTGGCAAGGGCGGTGCGTATAGCGGACTCTGGGGTGGCCCCTATCGCGGCGCAGCCGGGGTGGCTGGCGTCTCCTGGGGTCGCCTGGAGGGGGACAAAGGCGTGGCACACGAGGGAGAGCCTGAAGAATCGCCGCGCACGATGACCATTCCTCTGATCCTGCTCGCCATTGCTTCGATTGTCGCTGGCTACTGGTTTGGCTTTTTCAGCTACGTTTCTCCGGGCGCGCAGGTGCTGAATTTTGGCACCATCATGACGGACTGGAAGACCTGGGTGGGAGTGCTGGTTTCGTTTCTCGGCCTCGGCTGGGCCTACTATCTCTACTGCGCGGTTGGCTGGGTCGCCGTTGGCAATGTCGTCCAGAACAACGCCGTGCTGCGTTTCCTGCACCGTGTGACGCTGCATCAGTACTACGTCAAGGAGTTCTACGCACTGCTTATCCGTTATGGTGTGCTTGGTCTCTCGCACGTGGAAGCGGCCTTCGATACCTACGTCGTTGATGGCATCGTCAACGGTGTGGCGGGTCTGGTGAGGGGCGCGGGGCGCGATCTGCGGCACGTTGAGACCGGCAGGGTACAATCCTACATGGTCGGTTTCTTCGGTGGAGTCGCGGTACTGGCGGTACTCGTGTTTGTGCTGGTCACGTTTGTCAAATAATGTAGCGGCCGCTACATCGCGCTCAGCGCCGGTGTAGCGGCCCAGAGGATAGCGTTATGATATTTGCAAATGGTCTTACCTGGCTTATTTTGCTGCCGGTACTGGGGGCAATCGCAACCATACTGGCACCGAAATCGATAGCACGCTGGCTGGCCCTGCTCTTTACCGCGGCCACCTTTGTCGTCTCGATGGCGATCTTCTTCGCCATCGCCGCCAACGGGTATCATTTCGGGGATTTACTCAATCCGGCATACTCCATTCATCTGCCGTGGATCGATTTCAAGGCCGGGTCGGTGCGTTTCAAGATCGACTATTTCCTGGGCATTGATGGCCTGAGCCTGCCGATGGTGATTTTGAATGCCCTGCTGACGATGCTGGCCATCATCGGTGGTTGGGAAAAGCCGCGTGTCAAGGAATATATGGCGCTGATTATGATACTGGAAGCGGCGGTGATGGGCGTCTTCCTGACGCTCGACCTGCTGCTCTTCTTTCTGTTCTGGGAAATCGAACTCGCGCCGATGTTCCTCTTGATCGGCATCTGGGGCAGCGAGACGCTGAAGCACGGAATGCCGGGGCGTATCTACTCGGCCTGGAAGTTCCTGCTGTACACGTTCTTCGGCAGCACCTTCATGCTAGTCGGCATCCTGCTGCTCTACTTCAGTCTGGGTGGTCAGACCGCCAGTATGCAGTTCTTCGCG
>DASTKE010000842.1:0-2641 GCA_035716105.1 Ktedonobacteraceae bacterium
AGGGGCGATGCCTTGTGCTCGCCCGTGATGGTCCCTCTTAGAGACGCGGGCGAGCACCAGGCATCGCCCCTACGACTTCCCCCTCAAGGACTCAGATCCTCAGTCTAAAGGAAAGAACGAAACCTGCTGGCAAAAGTTCCATACTTTGCGTCAACATGTCTGTTCTACCCTTCTATTCTCCGGTATAGCAGCTTAGTGTATAAATCACCATTTCTGTCTTCTCATTCTACCATAAAGTACTACTTAACTCAAGGGGAGTTAGGAATATGCTGGTGTATGCAGGTGGCATGTTGCTTCAAAATGGAACATTTTGAAGCAACATGCCACCTGCATACACCAGTGTGCCTTTACTTTATCAGGTAGGGGATGTGGGGCAAAAGCGACCAGTAGGCGGTGACGATCAGGGCGATGACCAGCCAGAAGGCGAAGAACGCTTCGAGCTTCAGCGTCTGCTTCATGACCATGTGGAAGCCTGCCGGGCTGTCGGTGCGCAGCGCGCCGGAGATGGAGACGGCGGCAATGGGCAGCGTCCAGAGGGTGATGAGTAGCAGGTGCGGCGCGCCAACCGGCACAGCCAGCAGCAGTATGAGGCCATAGGCCACGAGGAGCAGCAACGTGTAGAGGACGCGGCTCATACGCAGGCTCAGTACGGTCGCGAGCGTGCGCTTTCCGGCCTGCGCATCGCTCTCCCAATCGCGCATATTGTTGGCCTGAATGGTCGCTGTTGCCAGCAGTCCCAGGGGAATGCTGTACAGGATGACCGTGCGGTCAATGGTGCCATTTTGCACGATAAATGCTCCCAGCGTGAGCAAGGGGCCGAAGACGATGAAACTGACCAGTTCGCCCAGCGTGAGCGAGGAGAGCGAGCGGGATGTGGCGCTGTAGAAGAAGGCGCAAACCACGCCAATCAGGCCAAATACGAGGGCGAGCAAGCCTCCATTGACGGCCACCACAACACCGAGCAGCGCGCCAATGCCCATCAGAAACAGCCCACCGATCAAGACGTTGGCGGGACGAATGAGTGCCTGCTGGATCAGGCCACCGGGTCCAAGCGGATTGCTGGTATCGACGCCGCGCAGGTAATCGTAGTAGTCGTTGACAAGCTGCGCACCGCATTGCAGCAAAGCGACCGCCGCCAGCAGGGCAACAAAGTGCAGGATGTGGAAGTGGCCGCGTGGCGCAGCCGGAGAAATGCTCTGTGTCCAGGCCAGCACGCTCCCCACGACAACGGGAGCCAGCGAGAGCGGCAGGTAGGCGGGCCGTAAGCCATCCCACCAGAGTTGCAGCCACTCACCGAGGCCGCGCCGGTATTCCGACGGGTGAACAACCAGCGGCGTTGGCAGGCTGACCGCTCGCGTCGACGACAATGAATGAACGGCGATCTCAGGTTGGAGCGCGTTCACAGCCTGAAAGGAGTCCAGTGGAATCGTCGGCACCTCTTCCGCCTCTACCGTGTCGGCAGTGACAATCTTTGAAGATGATGCAGTTCTGGTACCCGGAGGAGTAATCGGGCTATGCTGGTTCTTATCGTTCCGATTGCTATTTGCCATAGTTGCTTCTAGATCCCCCTCTGGCGCGAAAATAGAATGCGGTGCAGAGAATACATTTCCTTAAACAAGAATACGTCAATTCAACGAGAGACGTGTACACAGGTTGTATACTCCCAAATACGTAGCCTATTCCTACTAATAAGTATACCGTATATATGACGTAGAAACAGCGGAAAAAGTGCCGACTCTCTCAGGCAGTCGGTGCGTGCCGCTGCAGTTCTTGCTGTAACGCGAGCATGGTGCGCTGCAACTGCGCCTGCTCCATGGCGATGGTCAGGTCGCCGCGAGTTTTTTCCAGGATGCCGCGGGTGCTATCGGTAATGCGGCGCAGGCCAGCCGTGATGGCATCGGGAAAATCGATGGTGGTCAGCAGCGCGTAGATGTCATCCATGTAGCCGAGGAAGACCTCGCAGTTCTCGATGTTGCCGCGCCGCAACTGGTCGAGCAGGTAGCGTCTCAGCTCTCCCACCGCTTCGGCTAGCCCATTCAGATACGCGGCCCAGCCGATGCCAAGCTGTGTGGCATCCGGCAGAGGTCGATGCTGGATCAGGGCGGTGAAGGTATTGGCCTCGGCAAATTCTTTCTGGGCATCCTGCACGAAGCCAGCGTAGAAGATATCCTGGTGGTCGCGCAGGTCATTCACCATCTCGGCAAGCGTGTTCGCCGCCTGTGAGAGCAGATTGTTCGCGGTCTGGAACTCCTGCCGGTGTGCGGCGCGAATGCTATTGGCGCACAGCCGGATGGTGGCGCGGGATTTCGGCAGCGCCCGCTCGCGAGCGGCGTTCTTGAGCGCCAGGTGTTCCATCGCCTCGCGCCCGATGGTATCGAGGTTTTCAGCCATGATAGCTTTTGCCATCCTCTTTCTCTCGTTCGTCTCTTCGCTGCGTCCCATTATAGCGTGATTTTGTGGAGTGTCAAATGGACAACGCGCTCCTGCTGGCAAATTGGCTGAGCCAATTTGCCAGCAGGAGCGCGTTGTCTATTTGACACACCACAAAATCACGCTATAATGGGACGCAGCGAAGAGACGAACGAGAGAAAGAGGATGGCAAAAGCTATCATGGCTGAAAACCTCGATACCATCGGGCGCG
>DASTKE010000843.1:0-3514 GCA_035716105.1 Ktedonobacteraceae bacterium
GAAAAGAAATTGACCGCGACCAACGTGCTCACCCACCTCCAGTCACTCATCGCGGATATGCAGGGCAAAATGTACACCGACCTCTCTCAGCAGGAGATGCTGGCCTTTGCTGGCTTTGCCCACGGCCTGAGCAGTTCTTCCATCCAGCATGTAACATTAGGGCCGGGAAATGGCGCGCAGAATTACGGAACCTTCAGCCAGGTCTATGATCCATTGCTGAAGTCCGATCAGGATGTGCTGCTGCCGCAGTGCCAGAATATCCAACCCCTGCTCGACAATATCTTCGGGTTTGGTACCAGTTGCAACATCAATAATTCCTGATGGTCGTGTTAAGAAACGTTTGTGAAACGCTTTCTCCCTTATACTACTGGTATGATCTGATGCGACGAACGCGCCGTATCTCCGATAGCACATGAGATGAAGTATGCTATGACCAGGAAAGCAATAGATTGGAGCAATCTCTCGATGTACAACAACCCGAATCAACCCCAACAACCTGTACAACCAGGATATGGACAGTCCCCGTACGGGCAATCACCCTATGGACAGCCACAGGCACCTTACGGGCAGCCGCAACCGTATGGGCAACCACAAGCACCCTACGATCAGCCGCAATGGGGGCAGCAACCCCCTTATGGACAGCCAGCGCAGCAACCGAAGAAGCATCGTCGCTGGCCCTTGATTCTCGGCATCGTCGCGGGCATCCTTGTTCTCGCCTGCGTCGGCGTGTTTGCGCTGGTGTTCCTGGTGGTGAATAACAGTCCTGCGAAGGCCGTTTCCCAGCAATACTACGATGCCATCAAGAGCCAGGATTATGCCAGCGCTTACTCGCACCTGGACCCAAATATCAAGCTGACCGCCCAGGGCCAGAGCCAGCAGATCAACCAGCAGCTTTTCACACAGGCTGCTCAGGGCTACGATCAGGCAAAAGGCAAAGTGAGCGCATATTCCATCACGAGTGTGAACGTTAGCTCCTCGACTAACGGGGGAAATACGGCGGATATCACAGTCAACGTCACTCGTAATGGCACAGCTTACGATGTCCATCTCAAGCTCCAGCAGGAGGGGAATGACTGGAAAATCATCAGTTTCGATAGTCTCTAGTCCTGTTATTCTCCTGTGGGTCGAGAACGCAGCTTCTTGCGCGCCCCTTCGCGGCGCTTGCCTGTAAGCCTGCGTTCCCGGCTCGCTGCCGTCGGGCGTGTTCGTTTGCGCGGCACCTGCACCCGTTGCAGATCATCAAGCCGCGCCCTCATGCGCTCAAAAGCGGCCTCGCGGTTGGCAAATTGCGACCTGCGCTCCGTCGCGGTAACGGTAATACCGGTTGGACGATGCAGCAGCCTGGCTCCCGTTTCAACCTTATTGCGGTGCTGTCCTCCCGGTCCACTGGCGATGAAAAATTCCAGATCGCAATCCCGTTCCAGCGATTCGCGATCAGTTGGATAAAACGGTATCAAACGTCTCTCCCCTGTTCAATCTTAAATGGTTCGTTGTGTCCTCTTCTATTCTACCGCGTGAGCAAACTTCTATCAGCCTGAGCTGTGGTTCTTTTTCTCATTGCGCCCATAAAGCATGACGAATGGAGGCACAAAAGTCAAGCATTTTGTGCTATTATTCTAGCAGACACGGAGTTCCAACTCCGGGATGCAGAGAACGTAAAACAATATACAAGCATGGGCGCACACTAGACGAAACGCCACATAGGAGGACATATGGGCCTTTTCTCACGCATTGCGCAATTCCTGCGCATTCGCACCAGCGCTGCCCTGGATAAGGCCGAGAACCCTGGCGAGGTACTGGACTATTCCTATAACAAACAGCTAGAGCAACTACCGAAGATACGCCAATCGATTGTAGAGGTCAAAACCAACGAGAAGCTGCTGGAAGGGCAGATGGACACGATCGTGCAGAAGGTCAACCGGCTCGATCAGCAGGCTTTGCAGGCTTTGCAGGTCCACCGCGAAGACCTGGCGCGACTGGCACTGCAAAAGAAGGAGGTGCTGCTGCCACAAATCGCCAACTACGAGCAGCAGATTGCTCAGTTGCAGACCCAGGCCGAGAAGCTGATTGCCACGGAGCGGATGCTCACAGCGCGTGTCGAGGCTTTCCGCACGCAAAAAGAGATGGTGAAGGCGCAATACAGCGCGGCACAGGCGCAGGTGAAAATCAACGAAACCGTTACGGGCATTTCAGAGGAAATGGGCGAGATGAACATGGCGATGCAGCGAGCACAGGATAAAATTCTGTCGATGCAGGCTCGCGCCAATGCTCTCGACGCGCTGATCGAAAGCGGCACCCTGAGCGATCAGAGCCTGATCGGGGGAGAAGATGCGTTGGATCGCGAGTTGCGACAAATTTCCTCGCAACAAAATATCGAGGCCCAGTTGCAGGCTATGAAACAGCAATTGCAACTGGGCGGTTCTTCCGCACAGCAGAAACAAATCGAAGGACCAGACACTCCTTAAAATGTAACCGGTGTGCTAGTCCTTCTTTTTGGTCTTCTCTTTATCCTTCTGCGACTTGTAGTATGATTTCGGCTTCGGATGGCGCTCCGTATCGACATACGCCGCCGGGGCCGAGTCTTCGCGTGCCGCAACCTCGTTCTCGTCACGCTCGCTCAGCAACTCTTGCAGGTCGTTGTAGACATTGTAGTTGTCAATGACCTCGCGCATACGCAGCATATGCCGCAGAACCTGTACCTGAGTGATATTGGTCTTATCGCTTCTGGCTGGCTCGGCCTTCCGTAAAAGCGTCTCGACCAGATCCATACTATCATCATGCGCGCCGATGCCTTCAAGGCGTTCGCGCACCACCTCTAACTGCTGGTATAAGTTCATATGATACTCCCTCTGCTCGAATCGATAACAATCCTCCCGTTACCGACTAATGGTAACATAGCCCGGTTATGCCGTCAAATGACTATGACCGATGAGTTTAGAGGTTGCACATCAGCGCATTATTCCGCCAGGGGAAAACATTCATCCAGCGTTAAGCAGTCGCAGCGCATTCCATCTTCCAGCAGTCGCTTCATCCCCTGCGCCTTGATAATGAGCGACTCGACCTCGACAATTTTCTGCTCTGCAAGCGTGCGCCAACGCGCTCCCAGTGGGGCTTGCTCATCAAAGCCTGCGAACAGCCTCTGAATCTCAGCAATGGTAAATCCGGCTTGTTGCGCAACCTGAATAACGGCTATCTGTTGGAGGATACGGGGAGTATAGCGTCGGTGTCCATGCTCTCTTTTTGGTCGGGGCAGAATGCCCACATCTTCATAATAGCGTATGGCCGAGGTACGCAGTCCAGTTTTGCGGGCAACGTCCCCAATCGTCAGTTCTTCCATGTGTTTCGCTTCTCCCTCTTGACTTCAAGTGTACTTGAAATTGTACACTCTTCTCAAGAGGAGTTGCAAGTGACGCTCCTCGGGGTTCTCTATCCTTTGAGGGGCAAGTTGTAGGGGCGATGCCTTGTGCTCGCCCGTGAAAGTCGACCTCTGGCGGCGGCGGGCGAGCACAAGGCA
>DASTKE010000844.1:0-4476 GCA_035716105.1 Ktedonobacteraceae bacterium
TGTCCCGAAATATACGCCCGGTTGCCCCGTATCCGCACCTGCGCAAACGGCAGCCGCATCCCCGGTGCCTGCAACACCTCCGGCAGCACCAACCCCATCTCCGCTAATTTCGCTTCGATACGCATAAATTATCTCCTTACATTTTCTAATGTGTCAGCATAGCCCTTCACATATTGGACTTGCTCAGAACTTAGTTGTGTGACTGCTCTCACCTGTCCCGGTGTCAGCTCATACTCCTGACAAATCTCCATAATTGACATACCGCTTTCAAGGTGTCCGATGATACGGTCAACGAAGATACGTGTTCCCTCGATAATTGGTCGCCCACTATTGATAGCCGGGTCCTGTACAATGCCAGCCGCAATTTTTCTGATACCTTGCAACGCCATATATTTTCTCCTTTCGCTTATTAAGTGTACCATACTCACAAGGGAAACGATGCTTGCAGCTTATCACACAGATGGTAGATTGCTGGAACCTTATCCAGTTAGAGCATTGACCTTCCTGAGAAGAGGCGTGTATAATCGGGAGCAAATGGGAGGATACGATGATCTGCATTATTTGTAGACAGGCGGAATTGCAGGAAGGAACAGCTCGTCTCTCTTTGAACGAGATGGAATGACCCTGGTGATTAAAGGTGTTCCGAAATTGATCTGTCCTAACTGCGGAGAAGAATACACCGACGAAGAGACGACCGAACGGCTGCTGGATATCGTCGAGGAGGCCGAACGTAATGGCGTTCTCAGCGATATCCGCAAGTACAAAGTCGCCTGATATGCCCCGACCCTACAAAACTCTCATCTCCTCCGGCAAGCATCCCAACACGTCCTCTACAGACCCCACAATAAATTCCGCGCCGCGTTCCTGATACACGCTCACCTCGTCTTCATGCACCAGCATCACCGCCAAGAATTCTGGTTCCTCATCTGTTTTGATGGCGCGGTAGTTGAGCACTACATCGTGGTCGTCTGCTGTATCTCCGACGTAGAGGCCACCTTTTGATTGGACTGCTTCGATGGCGAGTTGGAGGGCGCGGGGGTCAGGCTTAGGGGCTTCGTCGGCGGAAATGACGATGTCCCACCAGCGCGAGCCGCTATAGGCTTCCATGCGTTCGAGGGCGCTGTCGACTTCGGGGCCGACGCGCCCGGTGATGAGGCCGAGGTGCCGGATACCGGCCTGGCGCAGGCGGGTGGGCAGGTCTTTGGAGAAGAGCATGGTTTCGCGGTGGACGAAGCCGGGTGCGTCGGGCAGGTAGCGCGGTGCGTGGCCGAGGCGCCGGGGCATTTCTTCCGCGCCCCAGTAGAATTCGTGATAGAGGTCGCCGATCACCTGGTAGTCGAGCTGGGCGCTGGCGGGCAGCGTCTCGCGCACCCACCTGGTGCCGCCGTGACCGCGCAGGTTGGCAGCACGCGAGAGTTCGGCCCATTCGGCGCTGCTGCGTGTCGCCAGCGGCGTTCCCTTCCACTCGCGCAGGCGGGCGGTGCTGAGCGCGGCCAGCAGGTAGCACATATCCCAGTCGTTGTTGTAGCCACCGGCCTGCTTGAAGGCGTTGACATCCTCAATCGTCACCAGCGGCTTGCCCTCGCGCTGGCCCCAATCCAGCCCAAAAATGGTGCCAGCCACGTACTCGGCCACCGCGATATCGGTGGCGCGAAACGAGTCAACCGTTCGAATCAGTACGCCGTCCACATCGAAAAAGACGGTATCAATCACAGGGGGAAATTGCAGGTCAGGACGCTTCCACTCAGCAGGAATATTCATGAAGTTTAAGAAACCTTTCGTGATAATTACTGGATGAGTAACCCTCGTCAGGGCGACCGCAAGAGCATGGCTCCGGCAGGCCACCCGCGAGGAAATGGCTCCGGCAGGCCACCCGCAAGGGGATGGCCCCGGCAGGGGATGGCCCTACTATACTCGGTTGGCTCTGCAAGCGCGTTACTGGCGGGTATAGTAGGGCCATCCCCTTGCGGGTGCCTGCCGATGTTTCCGTGAACGCCGATGCGGGTGGCCTGTGAGACCCCTGGATCACGGTCTTGCCACCAGCACCTTGAGGAACTGGCGGACGAGCGTTACCGCTAATGCATATACTATAATCGCAATGAGGGTGGAAACGTCAAGCGTATAGCCCTGAAAGGGCAGCGCGGGTAGAAGGTTGTTGAAAGGGAGCACAAGCGGCGCGCTCAGTTGGAAGACCCATTGCGAAAAGAGGCTCAGCTTTAGCCCGAAGAAATACAGCGCGAAACGTGTGAAGAGGAGCAGGAGCAGGATGGTCAGTCCCAGCGCCAGCAGTTGATTGATTTTCTTGATGACGGCGGCAAAGAAGTGTCCAATGCCGCGCATCATGCGCGTAAACCAGGATTCGCGAGGGATGGCGCTGACCGGCATCGGCGCGGTGTTGCTTGTCAGCACCGGTTCGGTGATCTGGTCGTACATGTAATCGTAATTCGGTTCTGTTACATGCTTGCGTCTCACGTCTTTGCTCGCTCTCAGGATAGCATATTACTATTTCATCCCATATTATTATACCTTATTATGGCTCAATTTCAATCACTGCCGCGTCTATTTGCTGCGGTGATAGGACATATAGGCGGTGCCAGCCCTCGGTTGGGGCCTCTTGCAGGGTTTGTTGCAGCAGACCGGCGTGGTAGGCGTGAACCTGCTCTTCGACACGGCGGTGACGCTGCTCATTGCGGGCGCGGCAGGTTTCGGCGGGGACGTTGAAGATCAGCAGGCAGGTCAGGTAGCCGTGACGGTGCGCCAGTTCGAGCAGGCGGCGGCGCGCCTCCGGCTGCAAGGCCGTGCTGTCGGCGACGGTGAAGCGGTGCTGGTACATGCGCTTGTTGATGATGTAGTAGAAGAGGTCGAAGGCGTCGCGGTTGACGCGCTGGTTGTTCTCATCGTCGCAGACGAGGGCGCGGCACTGATCGGAGGAGACGACCATAGTGGGCGCGAACCGCCGGGCAGCAAAGGTGCTTTTGCCGCAACCGGCAGGCCCGGCCAGCACCAGCAAGCTGCGCCGGGGCAGCTTGATTATGGGCGGGGTATTCATCTCATGCTCCATTGATATATATTCTCACCTCTGGTATAATGCACGTGCATATATATGAAGGGCGCGGAGATGATGCTGTGCGCCCCTGGCACAGCATACAACAACGACAAGACGCTACGCTACCCGTAACATCGCGCCGCTTACAGAGAACTATATAAAGGACAATCAGAGCACAACACATACGCAGAAACTGCGCTGTTTGACATACATCTGGATGAGGAGGCAACTGGAACGTGCCTGTGAACACACATACTCCCTTAACAAGTACTGAAATTCGTGCGAAGTTCCTGGATTTTTTTGCCAGCAAGGGCCACCTGAAGATGCCCAGTTCGTCGCTGGTTCCCAGGAACGATCCGACCGTGCTGCTGACCACCGCCGGTATGCAGCAGATGATCCCCTACTTTCTCGGACGCGAAACGCCTCCCGCCCTACGCCTCACCTCGGCACAAAAGTGCTTCCGCACCACCGATATCGACATCGTAGGCAACGAGCGCACCCTGACCTTTTTTGAGATGCTTGGCAACTTCTCGGTTGGCGATTACTTTAAGCGCGATGCCATCACCTTTGCCTGGGAGTTCCTGACGCAGGTGCTTGCCCTGCCTGCCGATCTCCTGCACCCGACCGTTCACCCGGAGGATGAAGAGGCGGCAAAGCTATGGACGGAGATCACCGGCATTCCCGACGAGGCGATTACGCGCCTGGAAGATAACTGGTGGGGGCCACCGGGAGCTTCCGGCCCGTGCGGACCCGACTCCGAAATTTATTATGATCGCGGCATCGAGCATGGCTGCGGGCGAGCCGATTGCGCGCCCGGCTGCGATTGCGAGCGCTTCCTGGAGATCTGGAACCTGGTCTTTATGCAGTACTTCCAGGATTTCGACGGTACGCGCACTCCTTTGCCAAAGAAGAATATCGACACCGGCCTGGGTCTGGAACGCCTGACAATGGTGTTGCAGGGCAAGGAGTCAGTCTTCGACACCGACCTGTTCCGCCCCATCATCGACCATTTCGCGGCGGTTGTCAACACGACCTATGGCAGCAATCCACAGACCGATGCCTCCCTGCGTGTGATCGCCGATCACAGCCGCGCCCTCGTCTTCCTGGCGGCGGACGGCGTGTTGCCGGGCAACGAAGGCCGGGGCTACATCTTCCGTCGCCTGCTGCGACGCGCCGTGCGGCACGGTAAGTTGCTTGGCCTGGACAAACCCTTCCTGGCCGAAGCCGCCGATACCGTCATCAACCTGATGAAGAGCCACTATACCGAACTTGGCTTGCAACGCGACCGTATCGTCGAGATTCTGAGCCTGGAAGAGAAGAAATTCAGCCAGACGCTCAACACCGGCCTCGCGCTGCTCAACGACCTGCTGGCTGATCTGAAGCAGCAGGGCAGTACAACGATTCCGGGCGAAGCTGCGTTTAAGCTCTAC
>DASTKE010000845.1:0-10807 GCA_035716105.1 Ktedonobacteraceae bacterium
AAAGCAACATGATAGAGTAGCACGAATGGCCGCGCAAATTGCGCGGCCATTCGTGCTTCAGCTTATCACTCTATCATGTTTGATTATACCATCGGCCAGTTCCCATAGCTGACCACCGAAGCGCTGCATGAACCAGCGGTCGTGCGAGATGGCGATGACCGGGCCGGGGAAAGCGATGACGGCGGACTCGAAGGCTTCCAGCACATCCAGGCTGATATAGTTGGTTGGCTCGTCGAGCAGCAGCACGTTGGGACCTTCCGCCATCAGGCACGCGATCTCCAGCTTGCGACGCTGACCGACGCTCAACTGTCCCACCTGCTTGTGCATATCCTCCAACCGGAACAGCCCATAGCCCAGTAAGCGTCCGATAAATTCACCCTCGTAGCCCACCCGCCCGTAGCGATACGTCTCAAGCACCGTTTTGTGCGGATCGAGCAGTTCGGACTCCTGTGGCAGGTAACCGATGCGGATGCCCGGCGCACGGGACACATTCCCCCTGTCCGGCGTCTCTAACCCCACCATAATCTTGAGCAGCGTCGTTTTGCCTGCCCCATTTGGCCCAGTCAGCAGAATACGCGCCTCTGGCCCCACTGTCAGGTCTATGTCGCGCAGGATATGCCGCGCTCCCCAGCTTTTATCGAGGCCCGCAACGTCGATCACGACCGACGATTGCAGCGGCTCGTTGTTGAAATGGGAACTGACCCGTATCAACTCCGGCGGCTTTGGAATGGGATCGGCCTCGATGCGCCGCAGTTGCTCCTCAGCCGACCGTACATTGCGGGAGACCGCGCTGTCCACACGCTGGGCGAAGAAGTGTTTCGCGAATTTATCGTTGTCTCGTGCTGGACGGGAGCTGTGACCCACCTGCCGCGCCGACAGGCGCACGCGCTTGCGCAGCTCCTGTATTTCCTCCTGCTGCCGCTCGTAATCCTCCTCCCATTTCGCACGCTCCGCCGCTTTTGCCAGCACGTAGGCATCATAGTTGCCCTCGTAGCGCTTCAGCGAGTGGCTGTGCTCGTCGATTTCAACAATCGCGTTGACGGCCCGGTTGAGGAACTGGCGGTCATGGGAGACAACCAGCATGGCCTCTGCATAGCTGGACAGGTAAGTCTCAAGCCATGCCATGCTGGCGAAATCAAGGTGGTTGGTCGGCTCATCCAGCAAGAGCAGGTCGGGCGAGCGCAGGAGCAGCGTTGCCAGCCCAATACGCGCCTTCTCGCCGCCAGAAAGCGTCGCCATTGCCGCATTGCGTGGCAGGTAGGTGAGGCGTAGCCCTTCCAGGATGCTGTCGATCTTATAATCGAGTTCATAGCCGCCGCGATCCTGAAACTTCGTCGAGACCGCGTTATACTCCTCTAAAAGCGCTGGCAGCGCCTCTTCACTCGCGTTTGCCATTGCGCTTTCAAGCTGGCGCATCCGCTCTTCCAACTGCCGCAGGTTTCCCACCGATTCCAGAATCAAGTCCTCAATTGTGCGACCATAGAACTCCGGCGTGGTCTGCGGCAGGTAGCCCACCTCGATGGAGGGCGCGAAGGTAAACGAGCCACCATCGGCCTCCTCCTGCCCGGTTAACACGCGCAGCAGCGTTGATTTGCCCACGCCGTTGCCGCCCACAACGCCCACCCGGTCGCCAGCATTGACCACAAACGAGACGTCATGAAGAACGCTA
Source organism: Ktedonobacteraceae bacterium (assembly GCA_035716105.1). Taxonomy (GTDB): domain Bacteria; phylum Chloroflexota; class Ktedonobacteria; order Ktedonobacterales; family Ktedonobacteraceae; genus CADDYT01. The sequence goes on from DASTKE010000845.1 coordinate 1,670, forward strand.
ATTGCTCCATAGGATTTTGCCAGATTGCGCGTTGTCAATAACATACATATACCTCTCAAGATTGATAGGCCATATGTTGTACTGAACTGTACTCTGCCGTGTCGCGCAAGCCGTATGAAGCATCTGGAAAGCGACTGCTCAAGTCAGGGGATGGCGCAAGCGAAGTTCATGATGAGATGCATTGCTCCAATCTCATAAGCACAACATACGGCAGCATAATGTCTGTTCAGAATAGCCAGCGAACGTTGTTCGCTGTACTGGTTTGCTACTGCCTGTACGAAGTGTTTACGAAGATTTTCAATGGTCTCTCCACAGGGATAGAAAACGACGTTCCGTGTATGCACACAGTATATACCGGCGCGTGGGTGAAGTCAATCGGCCAAAAGTCTGAGAGAGTGGTTCATTGTTTGCCGTAAGGAGTGGAGAAGGCACCCGCAAGGGGCCACCCAGCCACTTCTCACCGCCCCTGCCTCTACACTCATGTCCCGCGTTTGGGTGCCGGATGTAGAGGCAGGGGGGTGGTAGATGAGGAGGGTGGCCCTTGCGGGTGCCTTCGTTTTTTACCCATTCATGCCCACAATGAACCCTATCTATGAAGCCGTCATCCGCTTTTTTGTGGTTTAATAGTGAGCGTAGTTGGTAGAATATACAAAGGAAAATTTCACAGGTTACTCCACGGCGGAGGAAGAGCATTATGCAGGATACGCCATCTCCTTCTCTTTCGAGACGGAAATTGCTCGCGCTCGGTATGGGGGCGAGTTCACTTCTCGTGATTGGCGGAGGCGCGGGAGCATGGTTCCTGGCTTCGCGCCATGAAGCGCCTTCATCTGCTCAGCTGGTGCCACCTCCCGTGCTCGAACCGGGGGCAACCATTTTCACCTACACCGGACATACCGCGCCCATCTTCTCCGTTGCCTGGTCGCCGAATGGCAAATACCTGGCCTCAGCATCCTATGACGATACGGCGCAGGTCTCGAATGCCGCTGCTGACTCATCGCCTACGGTGATCTATACAGGTCACAGGGGTCTGGTTGCGGTCGCGGCGTGGTCGCCCGATAGCACTCGTATTGCCTCCGGTGGAGGAGATAAGACGGTGCAGATCTGGAACGCGGCAAAAGGGGGACGACCACTTGTGACCTACAGAGGTCACACTGGAGTTATAGAATCGCTGGTCTGGTCGCCCGATGGTCGCTACATTGCCTCGGCCAGCTATGATAATACCGTCCAGGTGTGGGACGCTGCCGTTGGCAGGTCTCCTCTCGTTACCTATAGAGGCCACACGGGTTTCGTAGAAGCTGTGGCATGGTCGCCCGATGGTACGCGCATTGCCTCCGTGGGTGTCGACAGGACGGTGCAGATCTGGGATGCGCTGCGCGGTGGGAAAGCGCACGTCACCTATACCGACCATCGCTTTGGCCTCTCCTCGGTCGCGTGGTCGCCCGAGAGCACACTCATTGTCACGGGTGGATATGATAATCGGGTGCAGGTCTGGGATGCCACAGGCGGCTCAGGCTCAACAAGCCTGGCAACTTACCTGAGTCACATCGGCTCTGTAGAGGCCGTGGCGTGGTCGCCCGATGGTAAACGCATCGTCTCCGGCTCATATGATCGCACAGCCAAAGTCTGGGATGCGGTCAGCACCAGCTCTTCACCCCTCTTTACCTACACCGGCCACAGCGAGGCCGTCTCCTCCGTCGCCTGGTCGCCCGACAGCCAGCGCATCGCCTCCGCCAGCTACGACACGACTGTTCAGGTATGGCGCTCCGTGTGACCGCGCTCTTCGTTTTTGCCCTCGCCAGCACCCACATTCACGGCCACCGTCGCTACCGCGACCCCTGGCTCATCCTCGCAACCATCACCATGTTTGGCCTGAGCGTCATCTTCGCGATACTGGCTCTGGCTCGCATCTAATGCCATTTAACCTGTAATTCATGGCCCTGGCTCGCATCTGGTGATTCAAACTCATCAGAACTTCCCGGTGCCTTCCCACGAAAGGTGGGAGCGAATATGGTATGATGGAGCCTGTGTTGGACGCGAGTAGACCAGAATCAGGAAGGCAGAGGATATCCATGAAACTCACACCCTTTCTTCTCTTCGATGGAAATTGCGCTGAGGCGATGACATTTTACCACTCATGCTTTGGAGGAAAACTGACGATCACGAAGGTTGGCGACACTCCCATGAGAGGGCAGCATCCAGCGGAGCAGCAGAACAAAGTGGTCAATGCCAGACTTGTCAATGGCTCCATAGACATTTCGGCAACAGACTGGCTGCATCAGACCAGAACACCAAGACAGGGCAATACTGTCTGCCTGTACATAAGCGAAGCAACCTTTACGGAACTCAGAGCTATTTTCGAGAAGCTTTCCGAAGGAGCAGACCCCACTCTGCTCGACCCGTTGCGAGATATGCCATTTGGCAGCTATGGACATCTCGCCGATAAATATGGTGTTCACTGGTTCTTCACAGGGGAGAAACAAGGGTAGCAGGTGAATGAGAAGGGGGTGTCCGTCAATTTTTGCAAACGTGTTGGAGTACGAAAGCCACCCGCGAGAGGCACGCTTCATCATCCCCCGGATGCGCGGCCTGTCCCTCTCCCTCCGCCCCTGGCTCTACCGCACCCGTGGGATCTGTAGAGCCAGGGGCGAGGGGTGGAGGTGGGTGGCCCCTCGCGGGTGGCTTTCGTTTCTCCTCTGGTCCTTTGCGCCATCGGGTCCCCAGGACACCTGCAAGGGGCCTCCCATCCACCTTTCCCCACCCCTGCCCTACAGCATCCCGCCGTCTTTTCCAAAAAACCTCCCTGTGTCAGGGAGGTGGGTGGCCCCTCGCGGGTAGCTTTCATCTCTCTGAACGGATGGAGGACACCCGCGGGGCCACCCCGCCATTCCCATCCACCCCTGTTCCTACAACATCCCTGCCCGGCGAGCATTCCCGCCTGACAGCCAGCACGCCCAGTAGTAAGCTGTGCCGGTCGGATTCGACCATCTTTGTGTGGAAGTGGAAATATTGTAGCCGATGGTAACTGTTCACCTTGCTACTAATAACGGATGAGATCCCAATGCAGGAGAATACGCTGAAAAATAGAGGCCCGTAAGTGGTGGATTTCCTGCACATCGCTGAACTCCTGTGGCGTGAAGGAGAAAATCTCTCTGGGACTCAGGTTACATTGAAAGAGCAAGTAGGCCACCCGCTGCTCGCGAACATCAGGGAACAGGCGTTGTAGAACCTCCCATAACTGGCGATCACTCGCATGGTCTTTTCCTGGTTGCTCTTCTGATTCACTTCCATCAGGCTTCATGTCGGCGCTCCTTCAGGTCTGGAAAAAAGGAAAGAGAGAAACAGACTGACCTGACCTGTTCCAATCTGGGGAGAGGCACCAGTCGGAACCGTTCTTCACGGCACAGCTTCCGCTGGCCGTCGTTTCTGATAGAGGGATGGAGGTGTGTCGCCTCCATCCCTCTATTCAGAAACAGTGTATGCTTATTGATTGATATGGATACGCACGATTTGTCCGGCACCTGGGCCACCGCCAAAGCCGAAGGTGGAGACGTACAAGTTCCCATCGGGGCCAAAGGTCATGGCCGTTGGCAGGTTCAGGCCCGAGGCGAGGGTTTGTAGTGTCCCGGAAGCGGTCAATCGTAAGAGGGCTCCGGTGTTTGGCGTTGGGAAGGAATTGCCCGTCGTGTTTTCCAGGATATAGAGCCGCCCCTCATGATCGAAGGCCACACCGAGAACAGTGGACAGCCCGGTCACGAGCGTGCTGATCTGACCACCTGGGGTAATCTTCATAATGATGGAATCGTTCTGGATGGGAAAGGTGTCAAGATTGCCCACGTAGAAGTTTCCATTGTGGAAGACGACCGCTGTCGGCACGATGTGTCCCTGACTGGCTGAGATATCTACCACGCGGCTGATCGTGCTGTCGCTCAGGTCATCCTGGTCGCCCTGCGGGGTGATCTTGTCCAGTTCGCCGTGATTTGGTTCGACGGCATAGAGACTCTGACCCACAGCCACCATGCCATACCAGGTGCCATCAGGCTCAAAGTCGGCGGGATTAGGGTTCTTGACGGGATGGGTCTTGAGGAAGTGGCTCAAGTTGGCAATGTAGTAGGCCTCGTGTTCGCCCGTGTCTATGCGCAGGAGCGCGTTGGGCTTGCTGGGGACGCCATGCGAACATCCGGCACCGGCAAGCACCGCGTAGAGCGTATTGCCGATGAAGGCCACATCCGCCACCCCGCTGACCAGACTGCCGGAAGCCGCGTTCGTCTGGCTCGACGGGAGATGGTCAACGACAGTGGTGCGCACTCCGGCGGCATTGATGCTGGAGATGCGGGCCGTGAAGCCGCCGGTATACGGGCCAATGGGAGCTGGAACTTGCTTGCATTGCCCGACCGTTGAATTGCTTCCTCCTTGCCCACCTTCGGCCACATAGAGCTTGCCGTCCGGCCCGAACTTCAGTCCGCGCGGGTTGTTCAAACCGGTTGCGAAGACGGAAACGGTCGCCGGGGAAGCGGCTTGCGCGTGAGTGTGCATGTGTGCGCCGATTGCCAGTAGAGGGGTGAGCAGCAGCAGCATGATCGCAATGCCCCCTGGTACAACCACCCGTGATACAGTACGTAGCATCTGTTTTTCCCTTTCTCCTTTGATGCAGTATGGAGTAATTTGATAGACACTAGTATCAGTCTATCTGGAAAAGCGCGAGAATACATCGTCTAAACTGATGAATTATCGAAGAGCCTCCAGCGCGCTTGCTCAGGCATACACACAGGAGAAGCTTGAGATCATAAAGGAGGAGGAAGGAGGAGCGCATCAAATGATGAGGGGGTGATAAATAGCTAAACAAAATGGTGCATTTATGGACGTTTGTGGGCTTTTCTTCCTGCTTGACAGCCACGCTAAATACAGGTATAATACATGTATGAGCAAACGCACATCAAAGCGTCCGCAGATCACGGTCTACTTGCCTCAATCCGTGATTGACGCACTGAAGAAAGAGGCAAAGAAGCAAAGTCGTTCTATGAATGAGCAGGCTGTTTGGTGTTTAGCACAGTGCTTAGGAGTTCAACTAGATGAAGGTAGTCAGAGGCTATAAAACGGAATTAGACCTCAACAACGAACAGCGTACCGCCTGTCTGAAACATGCCGGTTGCGCCCGCTTTGCCTACAATTGGGGTCTGGCCCGTGCTATTGCTGCTTCCCATGCGACGGGCAAGCGGCCCACTGCTATAGAGCTTCATCGGGAATTGAATGCCCTCAAGAAAACGGATTTCCCGTGGATGTACGAAGTATCCAAGTGTGCCATGCAAGAGGCATTACGTGATCTGGATACCGCCTACAAGCATTTCTTCCGGCGGCTCAAACTCAAGAAAGACGGCAAGCTTCAAGGCAAAGTTGGCTTTCCCGTCTTTAAGAAAAAGAGCAAAGGTATTGGTTCATTCCGTCTCACGGGAAGCATCCATGTGTTTGCTGATGCTATCCAGTTGCCACGCTTAGGCCGCTTGCGTTTGTATGAACATGGGTATCTTCCCATGTCAGCAAAGGTACTCTCTGCTACTGTCTCAGAAGAGGCTGGACGCTGGTTTGTGAGTGTTCAGGTAGAAGAGGTCGTGTCAGAACCGGCCTGTACTGCCACCTCTGCTATCGGGGTTGATCTTGGCATTAAGACGCTTGCCACGCTCTCAGATGGCACCACATTTGAGAACCCACGTGCCTTGAAGCACGCTCAAAAGAGGCTCCGGCGCTTAGAGCGGCAAAAGTCACGGCGCAAAAAGGGAAGCCAGAACCGCAAGAAAACCTGTCGAAAACTGGCGAAACACCATGCTCATATTGCCCATATTCGCTGTGATGCGACTCACAAACTGACAACCTATCTGGTCAAGCACCATGCTCTCATTGCTATTGAAGACTTGCACGTGTCTGGAATGCTTAAAAACCACAAGCTCGCTCAAGCGGTTGCTGATAGTAATTTTGGAGAGATCAGGCGACAACTCACCTACAAAGCCGAACCCTATGGAACACATCTTGTGATCATAGACCGTTTCTATCCCTCTAGCAAAACCTGTTCCTCTTGTGGTCATATCAAAGATGAACTGACTTTGCAAGAGCGAACCTATGTTTGTGAAGCCTGTAGCACGGTGCTTGATCGTGACCACAATGCAGCTATCAATCTGCTGCTTGAAGCATTGCGAACTACCGGCAGTTCGTCGGGAAGTCACGCCTGTGGAGTGGGAAGCGCTGGCTTGCTCAATGGAGTAAGTGAAACTTCCCACGTGGAAGCAGGAACCAACCATCGTTTCGGCTTGTCCTAAATGTCTAAGTATTGGAGAACGGAAGAAGAGCGTTCAGACGAGATGCTGTTCAAAAGCGTAGCGGGTGGCGGCACTGCGCGAAGTGACCCCAAGCTTATTGTAGATTGAGCGTACATGTGTATTGACAGTAGGAAGGCTGACCACAAGTTGCTCGGCGATCTGGATATTCGTGAAGCCTCTTGTCAACAAGCGCAAGACTTCAAGCTCTCGCCTGGTCAAACCGGGAGGTGACGCTGCTGTCGCGGATTCCGACTTTTGCTGCCCGTACCCTTCTCCTCTGGTGAGTTCCGAGCCTTTCATGGACAGACGCTGTGCTGTTTGACCTCTTTCGATGGCATCGACCTGCGCCAGAAGAGAGAGCGACTGAGCTGTTCGCGCCTCATCGCTCGTTTCCTTCCAGATCATCAGGCTTTCTTCGAGATAGATGCGTGCTTGAGCGATCTGGCCTTGCTGGATGGCGAGCTGCCCTAAAAGATCGAGCGTTTCAGCGATGCTTGCCATGTCACCCATTTCCCTGTGACCGACAAGAGCTTCTTCGGCGAGCGCCTGCGCTTTTCTCTCCTCGCCCTGAGCAAACATGAGTTCCGCCATACGCAGGTGTGAGGAGGCTATTCCTCCTCTGTTGCCGAGTTCTTTGAGAAGATCGTTGCTCTCCTCGAGCAGGGTATATGCCCTGGCATACTCTCCCTGACGACGGGCGACATTTCCCGACGTGTGGAGTAAATTGGCAATGGCTAGCCTGTCGCCTGCTGCTCTGGCGATTGCCAATCCTTCTTGATAGCGCGAACTGGCAACGGCGAATTCTCCCCGTGCGGCAGCTATCATGCCGAAAGGAAAGAATGTCCTGGCTCTTTCGACCTGGTTTCCACTTTCTGTGAAGAGAGCCACACTCTCCGCAAGGAGTGCTTCTCCTCGTTCAGTATCGCCCTGAGCATCGACGAGATGGCCGGCGCAGCGCAGAGCCTTTGCTTGCACGTGTACCGGCACGTGGGCGTGGGCTAGCGCCAGCGCACGTTGCATAAAGAAAGCCCCCTCCGTGAAGTGTGCTCTCCTGAACCAGAACCACCACAGTGCCCCACCCAGGCGTAATGCCATCTCAAGATTCTGCTCTCCCTCTGCTCGTTCAAGCAGCCAGTTCAAAGCCTTGCGCAGGTTGCCGCGTTCTTGCTCTAACCGGTTGAACCACGCGGCCTGTTGCGGACCCCAGAATGCCGGCTCCGCTTCCTCAACCAGTCGCAGGTAGTAGCGTGCGTGTGCCTGATGAGCGGCCTCCATCTCTCCACTCGTGGCGAGCATCTCCAGCCCATACTCGTGGATCATCTCCAGCATCAGCAAGCGCTGCTCGCCATCGCCCGATTGCCTGTTCAGCAACAGGCTTTTGTCAAGGAGCGATGTGACCATTTCCAGCACCCTGTCTTCTCCATCGTCAAGAAGGGCATAGAGCGCTTCTACCGCTTCTACTGTACTGCCGCCAACAAAGACGGAGAGACGCCGGAACAGCCTCTGTTCGCGAGCATTGAGCAGGTGATAACTCCATTGAAGGGTGTTACGCAGTGTTTGCTGCCGCTCAGGAAGGTCCCAGGCTCCATCCGAGAGAACCTCTAATCGATGCTCCAGGCGCGCCAGCAGCGCCTGGGGCGAAAGCACTTTGACGCGGGCTGCCGCCAGTTCGATAGCCAGCGGCAGACCATCCAGCCGCCTGCAAATCTCGGCAATGGCCGCGGCATTCGCATCGTGTAACTGAAAATCGTGTTTGACCGCCTGCGCTCGCTGGATGAAGAGTTCCACCGCTGCATACTGCGAGAGGAGTTCAACGGTCAAGAACGGTTCGAGCTTCGGCACTGCCAGTGGGGACACGGCGAATTGCTGCTCGGCGCGCAGGTGCAGAACCTCCCGGCTTGTTACCAGGAGCTTGAGTGCAGGACAGGTGGCAAGCAGTTCTCCGAGCAGAGGGGCAGCAGCCACAACCTGTTCAAAATTATCGAGCACGAGCAACATCTGCCGTTGAGAGAGATAGGCTTGCAGAAGGTCAGCGACAGGCTGGCCTTCCTTCTCTTTCAGGCCGAGGGTTCGTGCGAGAGCGGGGAGGACCAGGTGCGGGCTACGGATGGATGCCAGCGAAACAAAGGAGAGGCCATCGGCGAAATCGTCAAGCACATCCCTTGCTACCTCTATAGCCAGGCGAGTTTTGCCGATGCCTGCTGTGCCAATCATATTCAATAAGCGCACATGAGGGCGTCGCAGGAGCGCAACGACGGTCGCCACGTCTTGCTCACGCCCAACGCACGTTGTGAGTTGGGCGGGCAGGTTATGCTTTGGCACTGACTCAGGCTTTGTAAGCCGTATCGCGCTGGTAAACAGAACTGGCTGAGACGTGAGAGGGGCTTGATGGGCCTGCGCGGCCTTGTCTTCATCTGCCCTGGGCAGCCGGGGTATTAGATGCAGAGGAGTCGATGTATCAAGCTGGCCTGCTCGCTCAAGTGCTGTCGCGACGGCATTGAGTCGTTCGACGGTCAGTTCTTCTGATTTGCCGAGGTAGGCTGTGTGGAGTTTGCCCTGCTTACGGCGATATGCATACCAGTACCAGCCTCCGGGGCGCTTTTCCTTGCGTGCCGTAAAGGTACTCTGAGCGGTTTCAAAGCAAAACGAACGATGCTGTTCTAACCAGGCAAACCACTCGACCGTCCCCAGCATGATCGGCTCACTGGCTATTCCATTCGCGATCTGCTCGTGCAGCAAACCGAGGTGAACTTTAGGGATGCTGTGTACCAACGTTCAATTCCCCCTCTACGTCAGCAGTTACACAGATGTTACACATAAGATAATCTTT
>DASTKE010000846.1:0-4167 GCA_035716105.1 Ktedonobacteraceae bacterium
TTCAAATCTGGCCCGTCCAATTTTGCCGACAACAACATCGCCGTTGACTCCGCTCACCAGCGCATCTTTCTCACCGACGACCAGGCTGGCAGCATCGATCTCTTTCTTCCACCTGCGAAAGACAGTCAAACTATAACAGGCAGTGTTGTATCATTTCTTACCACCGGTTTGCATAAGCAGAGTATTGGTGTCAATGGTCGCCTGGGCAGACTTTATCTCGCTGACGGCAGCGAGCGCGCTCTCTCCGTCTTTGATGAGAACAGCGGCAAAAAACTTGCCAGCATCCCCATTTGCAGCGACCCCGTGCCACCTATTCGCGTAGACGAGGCCAGCGGGCGCGTCTACATCGTCTGCTCAGAGGGCCAGGAACTGGATGTCATCAACGGCAAAACAAATAGCGTGCTGGCTCGTGTTCCCGTCTCGCCCTATCCCGAAGGCCTCGCGTTCAACACGGCAACGGGTCGTATCTACGTGGCAGACGAGGGCAATATCGATGGCAGCAACAATGATGACAACGATGGCACCACCATCACCGTCATCGATGGGCAGAGCTTCACCGTGCTGGGGACGCTGCAAGTCGGGCGCGGACCGGATGGAGTGGAGGCCGACCCGGCCCTGCGACGCATTTACGTGGCAGTCGAAAGCAGCAACGCGCTGGTCGAGATCAGTGACAGCACCGGTATCCCTTTGCAGGGAGCGCCCAACCTGCGGCAAACCGCCGCCATCAACCAGGCCGTCTCCCTGCTGCAAAAAGCCGCGCTGCTCACGCTCTGTCTGATGCTGGTGACGCTGGTGCTGGCGACGCGGGGCGCGCTGTTACAGCGTTCGCGTGCGCGGGGAAGCCCTCAAATTCCGCCAGGCGGCGCGTCGTCTCGCTCAGCGACTCGTACCCCTCCCGTGTGAGATAGGCGATACCCGTGCGCTTCAGGAAATCAAAGACGGAGGTGCAGGAGAAGGTGTGGGCGAAGCCGCCAGTAGGCAGCACGGCGTTCGTCCCCAGGCTATAGTTGCCGGTGCAGAAGGGTGTATTGGAGCCAAGCAGGATTTCACCCGCGTTCTTGAGTTCGGGCAGCAGCGCGAACGGCTCCCGCACCTGTACCTCCAGATGCTCCGGCGCGTACTCGTTGACAAATGCCACCGCCTCGCGCATATCTGCAGCCAGCACGATGCCGCCGGTGCCTTCCGGTGCCTCAAAGACCGTCTGGACGAAGGCGCGCCGCCATGCAGGCAGGGCAGCCATCTTCTCCGGCAGCAAAGCGATGACGGCCTCGGCCACGTCGCGACTGGTCGTCACCAGCAAGCTGGAAGAATCTGGCCCGTGCTCGGCCTCGATCAGCAGGTCACGCGCCAGCAGTTCGGGGCTGGCCGTCTCATCGGCCAACGTGATCGCCTCGCTGGGACCGGCAGGCAGACCAACATCGACCGTGCCGTACAACAGGTGCCTGGCCGCCGAGACAAAGCCGCTGCCTGGGCCGGTGATCTTATGCACGCGAGGAATGCTGCGCGTGCCATAGGCCAGGGCGGCGATGGCTTGCGCGCCGCCCACGCGGTATATTTCATGCACGCCGCACAGGTCTGCCGCCACCAGCGAAGCGGGGTCAATTTCTCCACCAGATCCCGGCGGTGTGCAGACGACGATGCGCGGCACACCGGCGATGCTGGCAGGCGTGGCGAGCATGTACATCACCGAGGGAAACGCGCCCTTGCCACGCGGGACGTATAACCCAACGCTGCTGATGGGCGTGATCTGCTCGCCAGCCATCACGCCCGGTGCCACCTGATAAAACCACTGCTCGTGCGGCATCTGCTGCTGGTGGAAGGCGCGGATGTTGCGAATGGCGTGTTCTAGCGCCTCGCGCACGGCGGGATCAAGCACGCGGTGCGCCCGCTCGATCTCTTCGCGGTTCACCCGCAACTGCGCTGGCGTCAACTGTACGTGGTCAAAGCGTTCGGAGAACTCGACCAGCGCTTCGTCGCCCCGCTCGCGCACCGCCTGCACAATCGGGCGCACGCGCTCGATCAATTCGTCAATCTGCATCTCGGCCCGGCGCAGCAAACGCGCTCGCCGCGCCTCGTCCATCGTCGCTAATTCATAAAAATGGATCATGCGTTGTAACCCTTAGTCTGTAGCGTAAATATCCACCTTGCAATATTCCCGGAAACCGATGCGCTGGTAGATGCGCAAGCCCATTTCCGAGGGTGAGAGGACGCCGATATGATAGCCTCGCGCACGTGCCTCGCGCAGCGCTGCCAGCGTCAAGGCGGCTCCAATGCCCTGCCGTCGAACGTCGGGAACGACGGCGACGCCATAGATGCCAGCCACGCCCGCGTGCAGGAGCAGCGAGGAAACGGCGACCGACTGATCGTCCAGCCAGCCGATAAAGTGACGCCACGGCAGATCAGCACCGAAACCGATAGCGGCGTAGGTACGAAAGTAGATGTCATTATCTTCCGGCGAAGCATCAAAGCCTCTCATCGACACTGTAGCATAGTGCCGCAACATCTCCTGATCGCTGACCACTTCGATTTTGAGGCCAGGTGGGGCCTCGATCTCTTCGTTGAGCGCGTGCAAATCGACAGCCATGCCGGTAGACACATCTACCTGTCGCAGCCCGTGCGCTTCCAGGTACGCTCCCAGGTTCGTGGGCCGCGTATAGGGACCAACACCCCACGAGGCGGGCAAGCCGCGCTCTTTGAACGGCTTCAAAGTACGCTCGATCTTCGCATCTATATCGCCTTCCGCAAAGCGAGCGAGCAGGACGCCATTGAAAAGCGAGGATGGCAGGCCAGTGAGATACCACTGCGCCTCCTCGTCCTCGTGCAATTCCGCCCCCGGCAGGTAGCGGCCAAAAGAGGCCACCTCCTCGGCCAAATTGGCGTCGATGGCCTCCATAATCGTTTCGAGCGTATCTTCTACAAAGCTTTTCGGCTCTTCGTCTCTCATCCCGCCTTCTCTTTAGCCAGCCTGTCCGCCCGTTCCGCGGCCAGGATATCACCCTTCATCCAGCGTGCGCCGAAAATACCAATCAGCCCGGCAACCACCAGCGCCGGAGTGCATGTAATCAACAGGGCGACGCTCAAATCGTTGCCCGCAATACTATTGGCAAAGTGCGTGCCGTGCGTGGGGTCAAAATTATTCGCCAGCACACCGACCAGCAGGGGCGAGAATGCGTCGCCAAGCAGGTGCGCGATGAGCAGAGAAATGGCCACAGCCGAGGCACGCAGGGCAGAAGGCACGACATCCTGTGTGGCGGCTGTGCTGGGACCGTTATAGACGTTGAGCAGCAAGACGGTCAGCACAAAGAACACGCTAAAGAGGACAATGCTGTGAATGGTGATCGCCAGGACGAAGGCAGGAGCGCCGAGCAGGAAACCGATGCCGCATACCAGCACTCGCGCCCCAGGATAGCGGCGGTTCAGCACATCGGACAGGAAGCCACCAACGAGCAGACCAGCGATGCCCGCGACGACGATCACGCCACCGGAAAAGATACCAGCCGTTCCCGAACTCATCCCGAAGGTATCTTTCTGCTGGAGATAGGTGGGCAGGTAGACGACGTTCGCACCCAGCACGAAAAAGGCGAAGACCTGCATTGAGATCAGAACGGAAATGGTCTTGATGCGCAGCAAGGTACCAAATTGCGAGACCACATTTTTCGGCACCACGATGGTGTGGACTTCCTCCACCTCAAGTTCATTCATCATTGAATGTGGATCGAGTTCCAGCGCCTGCTCGTCGGCTTCATTGCGCCGGGGTTCGCGCAGTCGCCAGCTTAAAAATGCCAGTAAAAGACCGGGAATGCCAGTGAAGAGAAAGGCCAGTCGCCAGCTACCGAAATAGAGCGCGGCCACCACGCCGCCGACGATAAAGCCAACCATCAAGCCGATCAGCGAGCCAGCACTCCACCAGCTCATAATGCGCGCCCGTTTGGTGCGGCTGAAATAATCGCTCAACAGGGCAGTACCAGCTGGATAGTAGCCAGCCTCGCCAATACCCAGCACCATACGCGAAATAAAGAGGGTAGCAAAACTGTTCGCCAGGGCGGTGAAGGCCGTTGCCAGGCTCCAGACTGCCACGCACACAGCCACCACGTTCTTGCGCTTCGAGCGGTCAGCCCAGATGCCCAGCGGCAAGGTGCCGAGCGTGTAGACAATCAGGAACGCGGT
>DASTKE010000847.1:0-4145 GCA_035716105.1 Ktedonobacteraceae bacterium
GGACCCGTTGCCCGTCTGGAAACGGGGCGATGAGCAATCCAGCTTTCGCGGCAGGCGGGTCAAGCGTGGTCTGTACCGGGCCTCGGATGGGCGGCTCATCAACGCTGACATCAACGGAGCAGGCAACATCATTCGTAAAGTAGCCCCTGATGCCTTCGGGTCGGAGGGGGTAGGGGATGGTAAGGCGGTGCTGGCATCGCTGGTAGTCCATCCGGTGAGGGTTGTCATTCCCCTCACAAAGCCAAAGGACAGGCATTTGACGGCGAAAGCAAGCGGTCAAGAGAACGCTCTATATCGCTAGAAAACGCTCTGGTTTTTGGAACTATAGCACGCCTGACTTGTCAGTACCAGTCAGTTTAACCGGACGGGTACGAATGGGGAGCAGGTGCCGGGTGATACCTGCCTACTGACGGCATCACCCGGCACCTGTTCCCCAATCATGGGAAAGGACTATTTTGCGACGCGCAGGGTGGCCTGGAAATCGTAGCGCGAGCCGGGATAGAACGCCTCGCTATAGGCGATGGGTAGACCGGTCTGGTCGTAGGTGATGGTGGCGAGTCGCGTGCCTGGCTCGTCGGTGGCTACTTGCAGCAGTTCGGCCTCACGCTGCGTGGGACGGTCGGCTTTGAAAATCTGCTTCACAATGTAGGGACTTAAGCCTTCGGAGGCCATCAGGCTATATAAAGAACCCTCGGCTACCTCTTTAGCGCGCTCGTAGACGCCTGCCGCACGGGGATAGGACAGGTAGTCATGCTCATAGGCGATGGGCGTCCCGTCAGCCTTGCGCAGGCGCACCAGGTGAATAGCCTGCTCCGTGTCGGTGAGACGCAGTTGATCACGAATGGCTTCAGAGCCGCGCACCAGTTCGCTGACCAGCAGCAAGCCACCGGGACGCTGGCCCCGGCTGCGCAGCTCATCGCTCAGGCTGGTCAGCTCGCTGACGGTCTGCTGGATGCGCGGTTCGCAGACGAAGGTGCCTTTGCCGTGCTGACGATACAGCAGTCCCTCGTGAACCAGTTCCGTTAAAGCCTGGCGCACGGTAGCGCGGCTGACATGGTACTGAGCGACCAGTTCCGGCTCGGAGGGGATAGCAGTGTGAGGAGCAAGATGGCCTGCTCGAATTTGCTGTTTCAGCACCTCTTTGAGCTGATAATACAGCGGAAGCGGATTTGAACGTTCTAACGTTGGCATATTCGGTTTCCCTTATGTCCATACAACAGCATAGTTGAAATCTTGCACACGAGGCAAGGTAGGATATGGGAAGAATATATCACAAAAGACGCGCCGCGTCGAGAGGTTTGTGGCAAAAATGAGCGCATGATGAAAACATAGCAGCAATCCCTGTAGGGAATTGCTGCTATGTTTTCATCATGCGCTCATTTTTGCTCTGTATTAAGCGACGCTGGCCTTCGAGAGCAAGCTGTCGATCTTGTTCTTCAACTGCGGGGGTGGATAGGCACCCACGATACGGCCAACTTCTTTGCCGCCATTGAAGATGATCATGGTCGGAATGCCCTGGATACCCAGGCTACCTGGGGTTCTGGGGTTCTCATCGACATCCATCTTGGCGAAAGCCAGCTTGCTGCCGTACTCATCGCTGAACTTTTCGTAGGTGGGGGCGATAGCCCGACAGGGTCCACACCACGCGGCCCAGAAATCGACGATGACAGGACGGTCAGACTTAAGGATCTTGGACTCGAAGTCGCTGTCGTTCACATGAAACAGATTATTATGCGCTTGCATGTTGCTCCATACTCACTTTCATGGCAAAGATAAGATGCTTTGCCAGTATCTCAGATAAGCAAACTACCTGAAGCCTTTTCTACTGTTGAGAACAAGATCATGCCTGTTCTTATTCCCTATGTGCCATTCTATCTATTACACGTTTGCCGTGTCCTGAGAGTTGTACGCCTGGGTGAACGTAGGGTAGCCCGTAGGTGCCGCTTTAGCGAGCACACCGCCGATTTATCGGCCAGGCAGGCTGGCCGATAAATCGGCCCCTACGGGTAGTTGCCAGCAACGATTTCCGATATCCGGTATGTGCTATCGGCGGCGGTTGCCCCCTTGCACGATGCTGAGAAATTCCAGGATGTAGAGGAACAGGTTCATTACTGTGATAAAGATGGAGACTGTCAGGCCAATGGCGTTGGGCATTGTATCGGCCATGTATTTGGCGCGCTGCACGTAGAAGAGCACGTAGCCAGAGAAGATGGCAATGCCCACCACTGAGATGATTAACTCAAAGAGCGTGCTATGGAAGAAAAAGCCAGCGATACCCGCGACGATCAGCAGGATCAGGCCGAAGAACAGGTAGCCTCCCAGGTTCGAGAAGTTGCGTTTCGTCGTCCAGGCATAGGCTGAGAGCGCCAGAGAGGTCACGGCGGTAATCAGAAAAGCCTCGCCCACGATATTGCTATACCCGCTTGTGATATAGAGGCCAACGAGCGGACCGAGAGCCATGCCTTCCAGGAAGGTGAACAGGTAGAGCAGAAACAGGTTTAGCCCTGGCTTCTGGATGGCGATATGCAGGATGAAAAGCACTACGAGACCGCCGATAGCAACGATCAAGTAGGGGCCAAGCGAAGTGGGAGGGATCAAGATAAAACCTACGAATGTGCCGATAGCGGCAAACAGGAAGGAGAAGGCCAGCAGGCCCATCACCTTGCTGATAAGGCTGGCCGACTGCTCCTGTGAAACCTCGTAGCCCTGGGGAAGCGTCTGGTATTGATATCGTGAACCAAATCCCCCTCTTCCACCGTAGGGGCGATTGTTGGGCATGTTATACATGAAAAACCTCGTTTAGAACGTTGTCCCTGTCTATAGACAACTGTAGAGCCATACTCATCTCACAATGTATTACGAACTGGCTATGAGGCAAGTTGCACGCACCCGGTTGAAAGCGAATAAAGCAGCCTGATCACTCAGGCCGCTTTATTCGTCACTTTTTGCCATTGTTTTCCTTCGCAGTTGCGCCCTGTGATGCTTCGCCGGGCGCTATAATGGTGAGAGACGCTTCTACGACATTGGTGATTTCGCAGGGCGGGTGATTGTTGTCCAGGTGCCAGTAGAGATTGCTCCCGCCAGGTTTATACATGCGACCGCCACAACGTGGACAACGAGGATACGAGCTAGATTCCTGGCTTTGTGTCATATTTTTTTGCTCCCGGCAAGACAATCAGGATAAGCTATACAATCACTTATGATTACCGAAGTTGTGATAATCATTCCATCAGCGTATCATCACAGTCGCTGCGATACTGCAATCAATGCAGTATCGCTACATGACGCTCCAGACGCCGCAAATCTCGCAGAAAGCGATGCCGATTTCACCGAAGGTTTTGCTGCGTGTGTTCCAGCGTTCATAGACGATGGCGACGGAGCCACAATTCCAGCAGCGAGCGCGGCCACCTGCCTTGCTCTCACGGGCCAGGTGCGCCAACAGTGCGCTGCGGGCCTCGTCCGAGCCGGTGTAGCCCGGATTATAGGCCAGGTGCAGCAGGTTGCCAAGCGGCAGCGAGATCTCATGGGAGGGAGGCTGCAAGGGAGCCGGTACCGGAGGTGGCGGCGGGGGCGCGGCTTGTTGTACTGGCTGCGCTGCCTGTTGCTGCATATGCGAAGGACGGCGAAAAGCCTCGCGCACTGGACGCCGGACGCCTTCAGCAGGCGGCGGGGGCGTGTGCTCATGCCGGTCAGTGCGATCCCCATTCGCCGAGGGGGGTGCTGCCGTGGCGGGAGCAACAGGTGCGATAGGAGCAAAGGATGCTTTCTCCTCCTGCCTGGGTGCCTCAATGGGCTGCTCGGCCTGCGATGCTGCTGGCTCTACTGATGGCGGTGCCTCTGGCTGCTCTGATGCGGAAGGCGGAGCAGGAGGCACTACCACTTCCGGCTCTGGTGTGGTCGCCGACACGGAAGCATCTACAGGTTGTTCGTGTTGTTCTTTTTCAGAGGTATGGTTGTTGTTATTTTCAGGTTCCTCTGGTGGATTTGCGCGTTTGCGTCTGGTAACTGGCATAGGGGTTCGCTCCCTCGGAAGTAATGTGCGTCTTGCATTCGCATGAGCATTATATCACGGCAGAAAGGACATGTGTGAAGATTATCTACAATGTACTATCGTCTCTGGAACAAAAAATACAAGAGAGGAACGG
>DASTKE010000848.1:0-10221 GCA_035716105.1 Ktedonobacteraceae bacterium
ACTCAACCTTCATGCAAACGCTGGCGAAGGATAATCGGCAAAAGCGTTTCATTGACGTGCAGCGCCATTTCCAGGGCCAGATCGTTAGCTCATGTCCCGTGCGTGCCCTGCTCTTTGTGAGCGCGAAGCAGCGCGGCGAAGTATTCCGCGCCGAGCCGATGGAGGCCGGGGAGGCTGTCCGCATCCTGATGCAGGAATTTATCGCGCAGCAGCAGGTCAAAGAGGAGGATGCAGACTACATGCTGCGTATCTTCACCGATATGACGGAGCAAGCCCCGGCCTATCGGCTCTGGCTCACCCCCAATGTCCGGCTCAACGCTCAAGGCGTCCGCACCCTGCTGGAACAGCAACGCGACACGCTTTAGCAAAGTACTGTAATACGTAGGTGCCGATGATGAATTTGAACGACCAAAACCGGGAATGTCATTCTGAGCGCAGCGAAGAATCTGCCTCCCCCTCCGAAGATTCTTCGCTGCGCTCAGAATGACATTCCCGATCCTGGTTGTGAAATTTCATCATCGGCGATGTGCTCGATAAATCGGCACCTACGTTAGTAGAACCAGTTGTTAATAAAACCAGTCGTTGTGGGAAACATCATAATAAATAAAACCGGTTGTTGTGCGAAACATCACAGGAGAACCGTGACCTGGGCAACACACAAAAATCTGGAAATACAGTATGCTGTATAATAAAACCAGAGCAACAGCAGGAAGACCCGGATACATATGTCAGAAATGTTGCTGCTGGCGGGAGAAGCGCTGAGTTTAAGAATACGAACATGTGAGGGACAGCAGTATGAAATGCGTATTTTGTGGTTCGGAACTGCCACCTGGCGCTCGTTTTTGCGGAGGGTGTGGTAGTCTGGTGGACGCGGCGGTTCCAGCGAATGAGGCCACGAGCAGAAGCGAGGCGGCAAGCGTCAGTAATACTGTGCAAGAGGAGCAGCAGCGACAGGCGATGCTGGGAACGCCACCTCCCATTCCACCCGCCTATACTCAGTTTGGGTCGCAGGGCGCGGCCACTCCGGTCTCCCCGTATGCCCAGTTTGGTCAGACGCTCCAGGACCCCTATTACCAGCCATCGCCGTATGAAGCGACGCCAGCTCCGGTATCCGCGACGCCACTTCCGCCGCCGCACTATAAGCAAGCGAATGCACCGCGCAAGGGGCCGGGTACAGCGACAAAGGTACTGATCGGTGTGATCTGTGCCGTTGTCGTGCTGGGCGCGGCAGGTACAGCATTGGTAATCTACCTCCTGAGTCGACCGCAGCCGGTTATCACGCTCAACAGCGCCTACTCCGTTAATGGGACGCCAGCGGGTTCAGCAGGAACGGTCTTGCGTGTGAGCGGACAGAAATTCTCCAGCTCATCGGCGATTACCTTCTTGCTCGATGGTTCGCCCGCGCCGGGTAATCAATCGGTGCAGAGCGACGCCAGTGGCAATATCAGCGTCAATCTGGCGATCACCAGTGGCTGGCCGGTTGGCAGCCATACGCTCACCGCCAGGGATGCCAGCAACTATACCACCAGAAGCGGCGTCACCGTGATGATTGTGCAGCAGGGCGAGGCCAATACGCCCGGCCCGCGAGGCGCACCCGCCAACGATGCCAGCTTCAAGCTGAATATCAATGTGAACGGCACCTTGCAGGCAAACGGCCAGTCGTTTAGCAATCAGGATACCATGCTTGTCACCGGCAAGCCCGACCCGGCTGGCGGCACCGCCTGTCTGAGCGTAGATGATGGTCAGACGCATGTCTTCAACGAAACAACTGTCAATAGCTCGCAGGGCTATCGCGAAACCTCCATCTACTCGTGCAATGGCAGCTATAAGACGGGTAAGATCACCTACACAGAGACCCTGACCAGTGACGTGATTGTGTACAACTCGAACGGCGCTACCTGTACCCTGTCGGCCCCGCACGTCGATTTGCAGCTTACTGGCGATTACAGTGGGAACAACGCCTTTAGCGGCACTGCCACCTATCCGGGCATCACCAGCTACAACTGTAACCTGCCCGGTGCCTACTTCTTCCACTATGCCGCGCAAGGTACCTGGACAGGGCGGGTACAGTGATGTTGAACAGATAATAGACCTCAATCTGAAACGCCACAGCGTTTCAGATTGAGGTCTATTATCTGTTCAACATCACGTTGAGCGTTTCCACCTTATTCCCGGCTAGATCGAGTACGCGAATGGCGTGGTTGTTGGTGTCCGCGACGTAGAGCTTGCCACCGGCGATAGTCAGCCCTCCCGGCTCGTTGAACTGGGCGATGCTGATGATGTCGTCTTTGTAGCCCGCGAGGCCCGTTCCGGCGTAGGAGACGACGGCGCGTTGCTGTGGGTCGAGCACCTTGATGCGGTTGTTGTACGTATCGGCGAGGTAGACCTTGCCGTCATAAAAACAGAGGCCCTGCACGTGTTGCAGGCGCACCTCCTCTCCCACGCCGTCCACATCGCCGAAATCGAACAGGCCCTCGCCGACCAGGGTAACGACCTCCTGCGCGCCCGTCAGTTCAACGACCCGGACGGCACTGCTTTCGCTATCGGCAACATAGAGCCGCGTCTTGTCGTCATTGAGCGAAAGGCCGGTTGGCTGCGCGAACATGGCTTCCAGGCGCGGCCCGTCAAGCAGCCCCTCGTTGCCGGTACCCGCGAATGCCTCGATGCTCTCACTATCGAGATGCAGCACGAAGATTTGATGCTCACCCGCCATTGCGATATACAGATCGTTATCCGCCAGCGCGAGGTCCCAGGGCGAACTAAGCGCCGCCTGCCGTGCTGGCCCCTCGGTTGGCATTTCGGTCATGCCCGCCTGCTGCCCCGTACCCGCGATAGTCTCCACCTGTCGTGTGAGCAGGTTGACGCGCCGGATGAGATGGTTTTCCGTGTCCGCTACGTAGAGCATGTCGCCAGCCAGCAGGACGCCCTGCGGTCGATTGAATTGCGCCTGCCCGAAGTCGCCATCGGCCTGACCTTCCTCACCGCTGCCAATTACGTGCTGCACTTTGCCGGTCATATCCATTACCAGCACACGGTTGTGCGTCGAGTCGCTGGCGACAATACGCTTTGCCTGGGCATCAACGCTGACTTTGCCGGGGAAAGCCAGCAGCGCCTCCGTCGCGGTCTCGCGAGTGAAACGCAGTGGGCGATGGTCGAGCAATCCCACAGCGTCGAAGTCCTGTATCATGTTCGCGAGCATCCGTTTGCCCGCTTCAGGGTTGATCTCGCCCTCGTGTTTACCGATGACGCGCCCCTCCGGGTCGACGAACATTAGCGTCGGCCATGCTCGCACAGTATATTCCTGCCAGACGCGCATTCGCCGGTCGTTGACGACGGGATGATCGATGCCATAGCGCAGTACCGCATCGCGTACACTGCTGGTAAATTGCTCGCGTAAGAATTTCGGCGAGTGGACGGAGACTACGGAGAGTTCATTGGGGAAAGCGCTTTCGAGTTCGCGCAACTGCGCGAGTGCATGCATACAATTAATTCAACACAGCGTCCAGAAATGAATAATCAGCACGCGGCCCCGAAACTCACTGATATGTATCTGATGGTCGCTGTTGATCCAGTCCAGCCCCTCTGGAAAGTCGGGAGCGCGCACGTCACCCCGAAACTTTGATGCTGCCATTAAATACCTCGCTTAACTCTGTGAATGAAGTGTTCTAACACTCTGTCCCACGACATTGTAACATACCGAAGCGAAGTGATTGAAGGCCAACTATCCCGTTTTCAATTCGGCTTTTTATCTCTCCTTTTCTTCTAGCATGTCCATTTCCTGTACTCTGATTGTCCCTGGCAGCCGCCTTCTCACTATCTGGAACCCATTTGGAAACGCCTTGAACGTATAGTCTGTGAGACGCGGATGTGCCTCTATCCAGGTTCTAGCCCGTTCTCTGGCGTGTTCCTCATCCCTCGCGTATACATGTGTCATCTCCCCATACTTCCCGTCCGTCGCGTAGACTACCCACAATATCCACTCACTCATGCTGTTCCTCTTCCTGTAAATGCTCCCATTAGAGTAGTAGTATTTAATACTACCATTACAAAGCGACTACTGTCAACGGTGCCACTCTGATAAGATGGAGGAAGCATCGATGAGGGGAAACTATGATACGCCTGAAGATACGGGAGGTAGCACAAGCAAAGGGGATAAGCCGGACGCGCCTATCTCGACTTGCTGATACCAACTATAAGACAATTAATGCTCTTTGGAATGATCCTTACCGCGAAGTGACTACTACCACTCTGGATAAGATAGCAAAAGCATTGGGCGTGTCTGTGACTGAGTTATTAGAGACCGTACCAGATGAGAACGAGGGATGAGGAAACTTTCCAATTTTCGTCTGGTATGCTAGCGACAGAGCATCGTATCGGCGCTGAGCGCGATCAAGATCATGCCCAGGCAGAGCAGGACGACGCCGGGCCAGCCTGCTGTGAGTAGTGCGAAGCCGGGCAGCACCGCGCCTATGCTGCCGCCGAAGTAGTAGAGTGAGAGGTACATCGAGGCCGCTGTTCCCTTTGCCGTGCTTGTCACCTCGCCGAGGTAGAGGTTCACGGCTGGCACCGTGGAGAACATTCCCAGCGTCAGCATTCCCAGCCCAACGATGACGACGGGTAGCAGCGGAATGAGCGTGACAAGTAGTCCAACAGCCGCCAGTCCCATGCTGAGGATGATGGCGCGGCGCGAGCCGACACGAGCGGCGAAGGCTCCGGCGGCGGGCGAGAAGATACCTGTGAGCCAGAGCAGGTAGACAAGGCCGAGAGCGACCGTGGGCAGCCGGAAGTGGGGACCGGTGAGATAGTAGGGCAGATAGGTGAAGATGCCAATGAAGCCGAAAAAGCTAGAAAAGCCGATGGTGAACGCGCCCACTAAGCGGCGATTATGTAAGTGCAGGAGCATGTTGCGCAGCGTCTGGTAGACAAACTGGCGGTTTGTGCTTGCTTGCCCCCCAATCTGCTGCGTGCGTGCGGCGATAACCGGCTTGCTTTTCGTCTCCGGCAAGAAGCGCCACATAGCGAGCGCCGCAATCAGTGTTGGCAGCGTAAAGGCGAGCAAGGCGATGCGCCAGTTGAACAGCCCCGTCAGAAAGGCGCTGCCAGAGCGGGAGAACAGGCCGCCGATGGTCTGACCGAACACGTAGATACCCATTGCCAGTCCGCGCCTTTTACCCGCGAACTCTTCGTTGACATACGGAATGGCGACGCTTGTTAGACCTGGCATCAAGAAGCCCTGCAGCGCGCGCAGGACGACCAGCACGGCGAAATCGGGCGCGAGTCCGCAGAGCAGCGTAGGGACGGTCACGAGCAAGCTAACGCCCACCATCACCGGCTTGCGCCCGACGCGGTCCGAGATTGGCCCGTAGAACAGCGAACCGATGGCAACGGCCAGCACGAGCATGGAGATGGTCAGTCCCGCCGTTGGCGCGCTGACTGAAAAATCCTGGCTGAGCACGGGCAGGATGGCCTGTGTAGTGTACATGTTGGCAAAGATGAACGCGGTGGCGAGAAAGAGCGCGACCAGCGCTCCCCAGCGAGTCGGTTCCTCTGCCTGTGTCGTCTCCCCAGCTGGTGCCGCGCCGCTCATAGAGCTTATCCTTTCCAGTTGGTAGCACTCACAATTTGTAGTTCGCCAACCGCTTCACCTGCCGACCGTGGGCGATGCGGCGTTCGGCCAGCAGGTCGGCGGCACGATATGTTGGCGCGTGCTGCTCCTTTGCGATGGCGATCACGCTTTCCATCGCGTCGTAAAGGCGAGCCACTTTCTCCAGCGCACGCTGCTTGTTGAACCCACCCGGATTCAGGCTGTCCAGGCCAGAGATGACACCGCCCGCGTTGACGATATAATCCGGTGCGTAGAGGATGCCGCGCTGATCCAACATATCGCCGTCCGTATCCTGCGCGAGCTGGTTATTGGCCGAGCCGCAGACGATGGCGCAGCGCAGTTCAGGGATGCTCTGAGCGTTCAGCGTGCCACCCAGCGCGCAGGGGCAGTAGACATCTACGGCCAGCCGCGAAATGGCCTCCGGCGCTGTCACCTGAACACCAAACTGGCGCACCATCGCCTGCACGCGCTCCTCGTCGACATCAGCCACCGTCACGACGGCTCCGCCCTCAACCAGGTGCCGGACGATATCATGTCCCACTGCCCCCACACCCTGTACGGCTACCGAGCGGCCTTGCAGGTCTGCGCTGCCAAAGACCGCCTTGAGGCAGGCGCGCATCCCTTGAAGCACGCCGAAGGCGGTAGCCGGTGAGCTATCGCCGGGTCCACCCCACGATTCGGGAAGCGTGACCACGTAAGGAGTTTCCAGGCGCATAATCTCCATCTCGCGCAGCCCGGTACCCGAATCGGGGCCGCTCAGGAAGAGGCCGCCGAGACGGTCGATGAAGCGCCCCAGCGCCTGGAACAGCGCCTCGCTTTTCTCGTGCCTGGGGTCGCCGATCACCACGCACTTGCCGCCACCATAGGGCAATCCAGCGGCAGCGTTCTTGTACGTCATGCTGCGCGCCAGCCGCAGCGCATCCTCGATGGCCTCGGCCTCCGTCTCATACGGCTTCATGCGCACACCACCCGCCGCTGGCCCCAATGTCGTGTCATGGATAACGATGATTGCCTTCAGCCCCAGCGCCTTCTCCTGACAAAAGAAGATATTCTCATAGTCGTGCGCTTCCATCGCATCAAAAAGAAAATCCTTCACGTTGTGCTCTCTTTCGTTTCAGTAACCCTGTCGGTTGTTTGTGCTATCAGTTGTGACAAAAAAGTCTTCACTTCGGCAGGGCGTTGACAATGCACTACTTTATCCATATAAGGTTGCAATTCTCTCGCCTCAGTTCGCCGTGTTTTCTGATCCGGTTCTGTACTCGTATAATATGCTCTGGCATAGCTCATAAAGCGGTACAGTTTGAGTAACCCACGATGCTTATTCGTACCCGCAAGGCTGGCACTTATATGCCGCATCAAAATGCGTGAGCCTGCAATGTTCCAGGGCAGGTCCAACCACACAATCTGCTCAGCACTTTGCAGCAATTCATTTCGCCAGGGAGAGTGTCCGCCTTCTGCTACCCAGTTAGCCTGTTTAGCTATCTCACGCACGTTGTGCAAGCGCAGCTCTAGAGGACGTTCCGCTCCTACCCCATTCTCCCAGCCAATGAGATCCAACTCATAGCAAGGAATATTAAGCTGATGGGAGATGCGTTTTGCCAGCGTCGTTTTGCCGCTGCCTGCTCCACCAGTAATATAAATGCGGCTCATTTCTCATCTTTCTGGAAGTCGTTCTAAAACAATGCAGATTTGCGCCTTTACATTTGTGCAGCGTCTCTATGATTTGATCACTTTGCTTCGTCTATCTGAGATATGAAAGGATATTGGAGTATACCATATGAAGCAGAAGGCGAGGGATGATGGCTAGCCAACGGACATTACCTACAAGCTGTGCGGAGCTGTAGTATACTGAAGCCACTTGCTTTTCATAGAAGTACTGCGTACTCTTTGATGAGGATGAGCATGAGAAAGAGAGGAGGAGAACGCTTATGTTAGAGCTAACTGCTTTTCAATATGACCAGAAGGCGTCGCTTGAACTTAGAGTGCTTTCGGAGCGCAGACAGGATGATACGATCATTCAAGATATCAGATATGCCAGTCCTCGTGGCGGCGAGGTTCCAGCCTATCTCATTTTTCCCTCACAGCAGTCAGCAAGAGCAGGCTTGATCTTTGGGCACTGGGGGGAGGGGGATCGGGAGGAGTTTGTGGATGAGGCCATTGTTCTCACGCGGCTCGGTTTTGTCTCGCTGTGCCTGGATGGTCCCTTTCAACGACCTATGGAGCAAGAGCCAGCGCTTCTAGACATTCCACAGATTGATATGCAGTATATTATCGATGTGCGGCGAGGCGTCGATGTATTACTGGAACGCTTCAAGCTGCTGGCCGGGCAGATTGGCTATGTCGGTCACAGCTACGGAGCTACCTTCGGTGGGACAATCGGCGGCATTGAGCGCCGGATCAAAGCCTATGTCTTGATGGCGGGCGCGTATTCCCTCTCGGAGTACCTGCAAAACACGACGCATCCGATACTGGTGGAAGAGCGCAAGCATACTCCACCAGAGGAATATAGCGCCTACCTTGCTGCTCAGGCACCTCTTGATGCCCACCACTACATTGGTCATGCTGCACCTGCACACCTCTTGTTTCAGTTCGCTCGTGATGATGAGTTTGTTCCCGTCAGCTACGGAGAGCGCTACTTTGAGCTTGCCAGCGAACCAAAGCAGATTGCATGGTACGATCACTGCAATCATGCATTCAATGCACAGGCCCGTCTTGATCGTGCCATCTTTCTCTGTGAGCAGCTTGGTCTGGCCCGCCCATCACAGGAAATTTTGCGCCTTCTCGAACAACTGCCGCCTCCGACACCACTTGAGGGCTTCCTTGAATTGATGCGGCAGTTATCCAATTCAGGGCAGGAAGAACAACAAGGATAGCTGTGAAAAGCGGACGAGCAAAGAAAAGGGGGGATATTGTATGGACGTGTATCGCGCACTACACGCGGACGTGCCACATATGCTGTTTGCGGTGACGCACCAGGCTGGCTCGGCTGTCACGGCAGAGGAATACGAGCGCGTGGCTGTGGCGCTGCTGGGGAGCATACGTGAGCAGGCCCAGGAGGCTGGCGAGGAGTTGCACCACTGGTTGGAGCGGCAGTATAGCGAGCAGGCCGGGGAGACGGCGCGCAAACTTCAGATGCTTGGACTGCTGCCAACGGATGTAGACCTGGAACGCATACAGCAGGCGCTGGCGCATGACTATATGCGCCTGGGAAATCGCCTCGGTTCGTCCTCGATGGTCGGGTTGCAGGGGTCGGGTGAAGAGGTTTTCAGCGAGCAGATACCCGGCGATCCAGAACTGGCAGAGCGTGTTGCCGGAGGGCGCGAGTATCTCTCCTCGCTCGGCTTCCGACCGGGACAGAGCGTCTTACACGAATCCTGGCTGCTCTTTCGCGGCTCCATCCACTACGACATTCTGGAACACATGGCGCGGCATCGCCTGGGCATTTATAAGGGGACATATGGCGACCTCCTGCGCCTTGTAGAGCGTGTCTCCTTTGGTACCTACAATCTTGTCTATCAGCTTGGCGAAGACCTTACCGTGCTCCAACCGTCCGGCGTTGAGGCGCAGGAAGTCACCTTCGCCTTCAGTAAAGACGCGGCGCATTATAGCCCCTTCCGCCAGGAGGTTTCCGGCCTGATGGAGCACATCGCCGGGCAGATCAACCTGCCGCACGCCTCCTTCTGGCAGCGCAAACTCGGCCTGGGAACGGGCAAAGAGTTCGTCCTACGCCTGCGCCTCCCTTCAGGCGAAGCTCCGCTCAAAGAAGCTATCAGCGCCATCGCGAACTCTGGTCGTGTGGGCGAAGAAACAATTGCGAAGCGCGGAAAGTTGTTGCTGGGTACGCGGGTGATGTAGGAAGCTCTTCATCCTTGCAGGCTGTCGTAGGGGCGACGCCTTGTGCTCGCCCGGAAGGATCCTCCTGTGCCAACGGCGGGCGAGCACAAGGCGTCGCCCCTACGACAGCCCCTTCAAGGACTAGAACTTGTAGGGATATTTGGTGTGGTGCGTGGAAGAGGAATTTGATAGTGATTTTTCCGCGCAATCGTAGTATACTTGACATATAGCAAATCTCGATGTTTTTGAAGGGAGGCACACAGTTTATGGCTGGAACGCGAGAGGAATTTCCGTTGGAGCAGCAATTGCGGAAGGACATACAGGATGCCCAGCGGGCGCGTGACCAGTTGCGGCTGGACACGCTGCGTATGGCGCTGGGAGCCATTCACAACCTTGAGGTGGCACGCACCGACCGCAAGCATCCCGAACATGGTCAACCACTGACCGAGGCGGACACGTTGCGCGTAATGGAGCAGGAAGCGAAGAAACGCACCCAGGCGATTCCACTGTACAAGCAGGGTGGGCGCACCGATCTGGCCGATAAAGAGCAGAAAGAGTTGGACATTCTCCAACACTACCTGCAAGCCTCGCAGATGAGCGACGAGGATATACGCGCCATCGCTACGAATCTGGTGGCTCAGCATGGCAATGAATTCCGGCGTATCATGCCGCTTGCCATCAAAGAGACGAAGGGCCGCGCAGAGGGCGCTCGCGTGCAAAAAATCGTCAGGGAGATGACACAGTAGGTGGAGTAGATACATGCAATGATGCCATGTTTTGCC
>DASTKE010000849.1:0-4538 GCA_035716105.1 Ktedonobacteraceae bacterium
AGGCAGAGACAGTGCAAAGACCGGACTTATCCCCGATAAACCCGGTCTTTGCACTGTCTCTGCCTTCACTCTTGTTACTGTATATCTTTGAATAGCTCGTCTATTTCTTGTCCCACGAGTGCCAGCACTTTTTCTATTTCCTGCTCCACAACATCATCAAAAGCGGTTTCCGAATCCACCAGATACGTTGTGTTCGCCAGTTGTTGGAATGACATGAACTGGTCCTCGGTCATTACCACCTCATATTTCACCCCGTTATGCCCGGCAATATGGATCGTTTTCTCCATCTTCGTTATCTCCTCATCATTTGGCGTGTAGAGCGATGTGTCTGCGCGCCTTATCGTATTCAAAGACATCATACTCTGCCTTTTTCTGCATAGAGCACAAGACGCATCTTTTCTGGCAAGAAAGTACCATAAGACGGTGAATATTGTGTAACATCAGAGGTAACAAGTAGAGAGAAAGGTGCAAGGGTAGCAAGGGTGCAGGAATAGTTACCAGGGTGCAGGCAAGCTGGCACCCTGCGTCTCGTCTAGATACTCAAGACATCAAGGGTGTTGGTATTGTCGTCGGTGAAGAACACTTCAAGGTTCCTCCTGGCATCTATCGTTGCTGCCACGCCGATCAGGGCCGAGCCGTTGCCCGTCTTTGGATCGACCGGGACATTGTCCAGCAAGCGCACACCGACCACCCGCGAGGCAGCGAGATTCAGTTCAACCAGGTTGTTGTCGTTCGCGTTGACAACCAGCAGGTCTCCATTGAGTGGGTTGATGGTGAGGCCAATGGGCATATTGAGCGGACGCCCCTGGAAAAGCGTAATGCCCTTATCCGCCGGTCTTCCATTGGCTGTATGAATACTGCTGCTATTGGGAAACGCCGCGATCCTGTTCATCGCCGGATCAACCGCCAGCAGCACGTCACGATACACCTTGCCCTTGAACTGAAGGACTGGTATCCACTGCATCCCGATTTTTGTCTCTCCACCCGTGCGAGCTAACTGCCCGATCTGGAAGATGCGGAAAGTGGGACGCCCCTTCACAGTCACAACATCGATGCGATCAATTGTCGCGTCTGCCACATTGCTGGAGAAGAAGGCATCGACCGAGCCATCGAACGGATTGCGCGTCCCGTGATTAAATGCCTGACCCCAGGGCTTGTTGAAGAGGGGACTGGTGAGCGTAGCAAAGACGTTGCCATCTGGCAGGAATATCTGGACGTTGTTACCACTGGTATTCGCTACCCAATCTGTACCCGTCAGTGTATTGAACGCCTCGCCTGAAGGCCCCTTTGTACCCTTGTTGGGTACCGCGTTGAAGAGGCGTCCTGGCCCCATCTTACCTGGGAAACGCACAAGCGTGATGCCGGTATCGTTCGCGCCGATATTTGTCACCACGATATCACCCGCCTTCAGCACATTGGGATTCCTGGATGCTGCAATTGTGGCAGGAGCAAAGGCCACACCGTAAGGATTGGCATCAACATTCACCGTTCTGCCGTGCGCATCAACGATGAACTGGGTGCTTCCCACCACTGCTATCCTGGTTAACCCATTGATAGTGGTAGCGGTTACGACTTTCGGGCTATCCGCGTGTGTTGCCATACGTGAAACGAGGGTCGGAGAAGCGGCGAGCGCCAGGATGATACATAGCACAGCCGCGCTGATTCCCGCTGCCAATAGGTTTCGCTTTACCATGATGATGTCCCTTCTGAGAATGGACTATTGTCCAGTCCCGTTGTTGTTATTGCCACCTTGAGGCTGAGCAGCAGCGCACGTCACGTTGACCGTATTATTGGCAAACGCAAAGGTGCAGGATTGCCCATTGATTGTCGTTGTACCCGCGCAGTTCGCGATGACGGTGCCATTCACAGTGCAAGAAGGTGCGGCCCCCTGACCATTGCCACCATTGCCGTTACCGTTGCCATTTCCCATACCGATAGTGGCGTCAACGGCAACGCCATTGGCGTCGGTGGTTACAGTCACAGGATCGGGTTTGTTCAAAAGGCCCGCGCAGTTGAGACCATTCGCGCCAAACGAGGTGGCGTAGCGCTGGGCCAGGAAGGTGAAGAGTGAGTTGGCCGCAGCCGCATCAGGTGAAGCCGCCGCTTTGGTGAACTGGGCATCAAGCTGCAGGCGAGGCGGCGCGATGGTAATGAGATTGTTACAATAGGTCGTCGTACTGGCCGCAGCCTGATTCACGGCAAATGGCTGGTCGACGCCCCTGCGGTAGGCATTGACCTTATTCAGGTCTGGCCGGTTGTTGTTGAGCACCATCGGATCACCCAGAGGTACAAGCGCTATCGGCGCGGCTTGATGGGCGGCTGCTTGCAACTCGTTGAGAGGCAGTGACGGCACCATCTGGCCCGGATCGGCCAGGTCGGGAGCCATCCAGGGCGTGCAGCCAAGCGCGCCGTCCAGAGCGACATCCAGCAGGCGGTTATCACTGGCGTTGGTCTGTGTCTGCGTGTTTTGCAACGCAGCCACATTGGCCTTCGTCATCTGCGCCGTCTGCCCGTTGCCCGTCACGAGATAGGGAGTGGTCACGTTATCGCTTTGATCCATGTCGACAACGCTGAAATCGCGGACGGTCGGACACGGTTTGCCATCGTTGGCGGTACCCAATGCGGGAACGGCCAGTTTGCCCTGCTGGATAGCTTGATTGGCAACCCTGAAGAAGGCCGGGGCATTACAATAGGCAAACTGCCCAAAGATGGTGCCATCGGCTCCATTGACGCAGCGGCCCTGTCTCAAGCTCCCGTTTGCATTCTGCAACGTCAGATTGTTCCCATTGAAGCCGAACCAGAGCGCAACAACGCCACCGGCAGGTAACTTTGGCGCAACAGGCGCAACCGCTGGCTGCGTTCCCTGGTCAATCACCAGTGGATTGTACACCGAAATCTGCCCGGTTGCCGGGTCAATCACTGCCCCCTGGACAA
The DNA here is from genome assembly GCA_035716105.1 of Ktedonobacteraceae bacterium. Taxonomy (GTDB): domain Bacteria; phylum Chloroflexota; class Ktedonobacteria; order Ktedonobacterales; family Ktedonobacteraceae; genus CADDYT01. Next base: position 2,935 of record DASTKE010000849.1, read on the forward strand.
AGGCCGCCTGACCGGCGTTGCCCTCGTTACATGGCCCATTGTTGGGATTTGTCGCCACCAATTGATAGGGAGTGGCAAGCCCCGGGGCTGATAATGGATTGGGCGGCACAATCAGCGAACAATCCCCGTTCACTGCTGCCGCAGCGTGCGACGCCAGGCGCGGAACAACGATCACGATGGCAGCCAGAATCATCAAGACAACCGGCACGCTCACCCCAACAAGCATCAATGGCGAGAGCCGCCTCCGCGCCCTGTACGCGGGCATACGACGTTGTGTAAACATAGAAAACCGGTGCTCCTTTCAACTTCCCGTGGGCAGCGAAACCGCTTTGAAAAAGCGTCCTTTTCGCCACCGCTATGCTTTTTGCCGCTTCACTATCACGCACTTCTGATCTTCTTCACTCTTCCGGTAAAGGTTTCTTAACCAATTCCTTCTGTCATCTGCTCATCATGATTACCGTTCTGGTATCCAGAGAGTGAAAGAGACAATCAGCGTTACACGATCTGGTTAGCGCTAAAACAGCGTGATATCTCTTGTGAAGATTTCTGATTGGAGCTTACCATAGCGTTACAGGGCGGCAAGGTGCCATTTTTTTTGATTAACATAAAAGTACCAACAGATGGTTGAGAAATCTCAACCTATACTGTTGGTAACGTGATGAAAAGGTACCCTGGTAGAAACTATGTGTAAAAAATGTGCAGGCTGCGCGTGAACAGGTACCGATGGCAGCTCAAACGTGGGCTATCCCAGGATGATGTTGATATAGCGCTGCGTTTCCCAGGGCAGGAAGGCGCGCCAGTTGCCACCTCCCCGGCGTACAGCATACGTGACGGTACCAGGTCCGGCATTATAGGCGGCAAGCGCCATCGCAAGATTGCCGTAGCTGCGCACATAGCTGGCCATCAGGCGAGCCGCGCCACGGAGCGAGGAAACGGGGTCGTATGGATTCACGCCAAGGCTGGCAGCCGTCGCTGGCATGAACTGCGCAATGCCGATAGCTCCGGCGGGGGAGATGGCACGGGGATTGAAGCCGCTTTCCAGGTTGATCTGGCGCACAAAGGCATCCGGGGAGATGCCAAAGTTAAGAGCATCCTGCCTTGCCAGCGCCACGTAGGAGCTTGCAGGCTGTTGTCCGCCGCCACCGCCTGAACGGTACGAGGAGGTGGGAATACAGATCGTCTGGTACGGGAAAATAAGATTGGGGTTGCCCAGGTGGTTATACGTCGCCAGTCGCTGCCAGGTCGTGGAATAGCGTGCGGCAATGCCACTGAGCGTATCGCCGAAGCCAACCGTATAGACGCGATCACCACCACCACAGGAGCCGCGTGCAAACGCTCCGAACGCGCTCCCACCCAGAGCGCCACCCGCCAGCAAAATAGCCAGCGACATCAAAACAATGGCATGACGTGCCAGTGGGGGAATGGATTGCCAGCGCCGAAGGTCGAAGAATTTCCGCATCGTAGAACCTCCTTGTGTGTTGTGTTCAATCAACTCTTTTGGAGAAACTGGCCCAAAACAGGAGATTCTTCCATTTCGGGGGAAAAGATGAGAAGAAAGTACCGCAGCATTCATAGTGTGAAGGGTCGAGGTTGTCGAACGCCTT
>DASTKE010000850.1:0-3207 GCA_035716105.1 Ktedonobacteraceae bacterium
AACCTTAACTTTGCGGTATATTACCGTTATAGTAGGAGCATCCAATTCTGTATGCAGGTTTTGAAAGGAGTGTAGGGATGGCCTCTTCTTATGAGCAGCGTGTGCTGGCGCAACTACAACACGATTTGCTCGAACGCAACCCTCAGATAGGGCAGGGAGATAAACAGATCACAATTGACGAGGTGCGTTTGGAACAAGGTAGACCAGAGGGTGACACAGCTGTGATCCTGTTTCGGGAGGCAGAACGTCCGCAATGCGTCTTCGGATTTCGCGCTCCAGCACATGAACCTACTCCACAACTTCTTCCTGATGGACAAGTGGGTGAAAGCGATGATCCCGAAGGATGGGCATTCGTCATTATGGCCAATCTCAGGGAGCACATTGAGGCTGCTGATATGGATTTGCCAGAGGATTGCGATCCCAATGATATTACCTGGATTGCTTAAGTCATTAAGAAACGGGCGGGAGTGATGACATACGATGAGCCAAAACAGGCAATTATCGAATTTCTCAGCAGTCCTCCATTCCCATAGGTGAACGCCTCATTAGAACTATGATGAAAAGAAGATGCGCTTGAGGGAACAAAATTGAGCAATTATCCTCTTCCTTCGGATGCATGTCGAGATACTGAGTTAGGAGAGATATCAGCGTATGCATAGCCCAAACATACGAATGCAGGCGGGACCTACCATCAAACAGTATGGACGGTTTCATCTCAAGCGCTTTGAGGTGTATCGAGATGAGCGGGAAATTCCGACAAATAATTATGTGGTCATGCTTGACGACGGTGATGGGAACTATGAGCATCTTGGCTTGATCGAGAGCGATAAGAGTACCTTCCCTGAATTGCTGGATTATATTCATGACTGGCAGCATCATGAATATAATCAGATCTATCGTACAAAGCAGTTGCGCGCTCAAACGGAGAATGCTGAAGCGAGAGCGCGGTATCAACATAGCCTGGATTTCTGGGAACTAAGGTATGATCAGGTTGATGATGCCATTCGAGAACTAGAACCTGATTAGCAGGCAAAAGCAGGCCACCCGCGAGGGATGGCCCTACTATACGCGATCCGTTCGCGAAGCGAGCGATGGCTCTGTGGGCAAGGGCAGCACCGTCTATAGTAGGGCCACCCCTCGCGGGTGGCCTGGGGTGGCGCGGGTGACCTCCACATTTATGAGGGTCACGTTTTTCCCTTGCGCTGGTACATTAGCCGCACGGCCTTCTCATGGATGCGCCGTGCGGGTGGGTAGTCCGCGTCGATTTGCAAGGCGTGCTGGGCGACCGCTGCCGCATGCCGGTAGTTCCCCAGACGGTACAGCGTATCGGCTTTCATCGTCCAGAAGTGGACGTTGTTGGGTTCAAATGACAGCACGTGCTCAATTGCCTCCTGAGCCTCCTCGAAGCAGCCCGTGCTGCGCAGTCCGCGCATATGGCTTTCCCAGGCAAAGAGGCTATCGGGCATGAGCCGCACCAATCGTTCCGTCAGTGGTGGCAGCGCGGCGTAATCTTCGATGGCGCTGAAGGTCTGGATGGCGAGAGTCAAGGCGCGCAGGTCGTCGGGCGCGATTTCCAGGATGCGGCGCACAATGGGAATCGCCTCGTTCATCCGTCCCAGGCTATGCAGCAGCTCACCTTTCATCTGCAAAATAAAGAGGAAATCGGGGTCGTGTTCCAGCCCTGCATTAAAGGCATCGAGCGCTTCCAACACGTAATGGAGATTGAGCAAAGCCATGCCCTTGTTCGCCCAGGCCCGGACATCTTCCGGCGCGAGCGTCACGGCTCGTTCGGCGCTGCGCAGCCCCTCCTGAAAGCGCTGCTGCAAGACCTGCAGTCCGCTGCGGTTCAGCCATGCCAGCGGGAGGCTCGTATCTAGCAAGAGCGCCTGGTCGTTGGCAATGGTAGCTTCTGAGATGCGTTGCAGCTTCTGCAGCGCTCGCGCCTGGCACGCCAGAGCCAGCGCGGATCCTGGATCGAGTAGACTTGCCTCTTGAGCCACGCGCAGCATCTCTTCATACTGACCCGACGCATCCAGTGCTAGCGCCTGCCTGATGAGTTCCGCTACATGCTCGTCTTCCATGCTGTATTCGCTGCCGGTGGGAGAATATTCACTGCCCTCTGATTTGATGTCGTCGAAAAATGCCCGTGCGCCAAAATCGCTAACAGGTTGAACTCCTGGATGTTCCTCGTCCAAAAACGCGCCCTCCTACTGTATTTCGCGCCCTATTATCTCACGATTGCGCTCTCGCGACAACCCCTGCGTGTGGTTTCCTATGCCCTGCTTGTTTCTGACACGGTTTGCTGTGCCTCTGTCGCAGGACGGCGACCGCGGGCGGCGCTGGTGAGCAGCACACCGCTGAAGAAGACGATCCAGCCCAGGGCCATGATGAGCCAGAAGACATTTTCGATGCCCAGGCGAGCCAACAGGCCGGGGGCGGCAATCAATAGGGTGCCGCTCAGAATCAGGATGTTGGCCCAGAACAGGTTTCCGGCGTGGAAGCCTGCCACTGTCGCCTGCTTTTGCAGCAGCTTCCAGGCGGAGTAGGCCGCAACTCCCGCGACGGCGATGACCCCCAGCGAATTCAGCACAATAATCATTACCAGCCATACCCCCGGTTGCAAGACGCCCGCTCCAGGCGTACCCGCGATGTGGCTCAACTGCTGCATATCGATGCTGGCTGTAGCGATAAAGATAATAGTCAGCAGGCTGAGGATACTGAGCGCGGCAACGCATATGTTTGTGATGCGCTTGCTTGCCACCAGTGCTATACTGCCCAGTCCCAACCACGATGGCATGAGGCCCGCGCCGAGAATGTAGTATAGTCGGAAGAACACGACTCCTGCCTGGCTGGCTGGTCGCGCCGCAATCATGAGCACGTAGGCCAGCGTCGCCAGAAAGGCCATGCCCAGCGCAATCGACCAGTACAGCTGGTAGACGCGATGACGCCGCAGGTACTGCCGCAGCACGACACTCGCGAACAGAGCCGTCACGACCACATTTACCAGTGGAAATATCAAAACGATCGCATTATTCATAATTCCTGCCCCGCTCATCATGCCTGGTTGGTAGCTCTCGCTAATCTACAAAAAACTCTGCCTTCATCCACCAAACGTATCAAAAACTACAGCTATTATAAGAGCATCTGCGCTGGTATGCAATCAGGGTAGGTATTGTAGAGTGTGTGAGCGCAAGAGGTGGCATGAGA
>DASTKE010000851.1:0-3203 GCA_035716105.1 Ktedonobacteraceae bacterium
TCCTGGGTCCCGCCCCCGTTGCTTATGCCTATCCCTACCCCGATTGCTACCAGGTCTTTTACCGCGCGCAGGTCATCTCTCTGCCTGACTTCCTGCCAACCCCGGAGGCGCGAGGCCGCGCGCTTTACTCACCCTCTGAAGCTCGCACATTTGCATGGGTGCGGTTTATGAGAGATTTGTATGAAACGGCTTTACGTATGACAATGTAAGAAGCAAGTGAGCTTCTGATTGAGTAATGGAGTAGAGCTGCAGACGAAAACGTGCAAAAACGTAGTATAGTAGTGGCGACTCTTGCGGTCGCCCTGGCTCTTAAGCTCTACCGCCCTTTCGTCGCATACCCCACATATGCGACACTTTTGAACCAGCCGGGTCCCATCTTGAAATGACCGTGCGTCCAGCCGCGCGGCATGAAGCCCTTCAACTCGTGTATGCGCAAACCACTGCCGGCGATGGCGCGCGAAAGCTCGGCGGGTTTGATGAACTGGTGATAGTTGTGGATGCCGGGAGTCAGGCCACCGCTGGGGAAATGCTCGCCATACCAGATCAGCACGGCTCGCGCCAGGAATGTGCGATTGATGGTGTCGAAGACGAAGACGCCGCCGGGGGCCAGCACGCGCGCGATCTCCGTGATAGTGGCCTGCAAGTCGTTGACATGCTCTAACACGTCCAGGCACACAATGGCCGAAAAACTGCCGTCCGCGAAAGGCATCTGCTCGGCAAAACCCTGCACATAGTGAATGTTCTGCGCCAGCCCATCCTGTTGCGCATGTGTGCGAGCCGTCGCCAGCGCGCCGCCCGATGGGTCGATGCCCACCATAACCGCCTTGCGCCGCGCCAGTTCCTCGCAAATCAAACCGCCGCCGGAGCCTACTTCAAGAATCTCCTGTTGCCCCAACGCCCCCCTGCCAAACACCCGCGTGATGCACGACTCGATGTAATCGCAGCGATCACCCGTCATCTGATAGAGAAAACAACTCTTATCCCACCAGTAAAAATTATCAAAAATCTCCGCCTGCGGCCTCTTGCGTTTGAACATAACAGCGCTGGCTCCTTTTCGCAACAATTTGAATTGTACCTACGATTATATGACATCGTAACAACGACAGGCAGTGACGCAACTCAACAACCTCCATAAGCATTCTTAACTCACCCATGCAAGAGGTGTAGCGCGGTACTTCCTGTGAATTGTTCAGCTTTCCGCGAGGCGCAGTGACGGGGCCTTTGAGCGTCGCCTCGCGGCAGGCTCTAGAAGCCGCATGAGCAGCAAATAGTCCTAAAATCGAGGCAAAAAAGACCCAAAAATCGCGCCCCAAAAAGAGCCTCGCGGAATCTCTTGCATAAACTGGCTTCTCATGCTAAACTAGAAGCACAGCAGGCTAAATGGCCGAGGCGTCCCGTCAGAGGGGTGCAAGTAATTCATTTATCGAACTCCTGATGAAATGGAAAGCAGTCTAGCATTAATGGATCTGGCGCGTTGGAGCGCTCGCACGTTAATAACCAGATAGATCAAGGTGTTGAGATTAGCGACGGAGCGACCATTGTGAACTTTGGGATGTTCGATGCCGAGTTCTTTGGCCTGGCTATTGATGCGTTCGCAGCAAGTGCGTTGGGTGTAGATGGCGTGATAGAGCGGCCCATCGCGGTCCAGGGTGACGCGCTGAATCCCCCCCAGTTCCCAATTGACATCTTTGACACAGCCCTTGCCTTTGGCGAATTGGTCGTGGTCGCACGTCGCCCCGGTCGGCTCGGGAAAGAGCAGAGGACAGCGGAAGCGTTGGCTGCGATAGCCGTTGGTGTGATCAAACTGAAACGTCGGCTGCATGAGCCAGCCTTTGTCACAGCGAGGAGTGCCATCGGCCTCCCGCACAAAGGGGCGCTGGCTATGCTGATTGAGCGGGACGGCGGCGATGCCGCCATGGCGGGCGGCGGCCTCGTAGACATACCAGGCGTCATAGGCGGCATCGGCGGTGACATGGGTGGGAAACTGTCCCACGGCTAGCACGGCTTGCTGATGTAAGGGGCGAAAGTAGGTCACATCACCGGCATTGAAGGGCTGAGTGTATTCGGCCAGCACCACATCGCCATAGTCGGCGGTCGTGGCTGCCGCGACTCCTGATCCATAGCCCCAGAGCAACTCCTTCTTTTCGTCGGTCGAGCCATCGGGGAGTTCTTTGTTGGTGCTGCGTTTGACCCCCAGGCGGCAATCCGGGTCGCCTGGGAGGCGTTTGGTTTTGTCGTAGCGCTCCGGCACGTAGGCGCGCTCGTTGTTTTCTTTGACCCAGGCGTACAGGTGCTTGACATCGAAGGCCACGACCTCGCCCAGACCGGGGATCTCGGCTTGTAACGCCTGGACGGTGGCGACCAGCAGCTCGGTCAGCAAGCCGTGATCGAGGTGGCGCAGTTTCTCCCCCAGCCAGAAGCGGGTGGGCAGGGTCGCTTCCACATCGAAGCCGTAGGGCTGGCGGGCATCAAGCACCAGGTGGAAGCCCAGTTCGATGACGAGCAAGGGATGCTTGAGCAGAAAGTCGCGCAGGTGTTTGCTGTAGCTCAAGCCTTCCTTGATACGGACGAGAAAGGCTTTGAGATAGGCGCTTTCAGGATGAGCAGGCCGTCCACGAGAGGAACGTCGGGCTTGCCACGCTTCGACGACGGACCAATCGAGCGAGGCAAAGAAGACGCGATACTCGGCGACGACGGGATCATGCGCAAGCAGAGCGGCGAGGGTAGACTGGTCAAAGAGGTGAGATGAGGGTATCATGGCAGAGAACTCCTTTGTAGGTGGGATGGGTTTGTATGAAGACTACTCTGCAAATGGAGTTCTTCCTGTGTCAAGCCAACGGCCTTTTGTCTCAGGCAAAAAAAGTGGATGCGATGGAGGAATTACTTGCTCTGCTATGGCTGTGGGAAGCGGTTCGATTGGGAATGCAAGAAGAGGTGGGATGCGATGGAGGAATTACTTGCTCTGCTATGGCTGTGGGAACGCATTCAACGCACAGTCGCACAAAGCCTCCGTTTCGAGGGATACATTACTTGCACCCCTCCCGTCAGGGATTGAAACAAGTACTCTCGTAAACTTGAGATAGTAATCTTAATTGGCTAAATGGCCGAGGCGTCCCGTCAGGGATTGAAACCTCAGGGGCATGAAAACCCCGATGATGCGGCTTTTGGCTAAATGGCCGAGGCGTCCCGTCAGGGATTGAAAC
>DASTKE010000852.1:0-3914 GCA_035716105.1 Ktedonobacteraceae bacterium
CCGTCGGTCTGGAAATTGGGCGTCGCGCCCTCTTTGCGGTTCACCACCTCCAGGCTGAAGAAACGCCAGTGTACAGTAATCGGGCGCTCCTTGCGCGCCTCGCGAACCCACAGCGCCGTGCGCCACGCCAGCGGACACAGCGGGTCGAAGTGGAAATTGATGGTGACAGGTGCGGTTTCTTTCGTAACCATCAGAAACTCGATGCTCCCTCTTTTTGTATGCATATCGTACATTAAACACTTCAAAAAGTGAAGTGTTGTCTGTGAATAGCATATGACGCCTGAAAGGAAGGTGTCAAGGTTTTCAGCAAGAGCACGTTTTTTCTCTTCTAGATGAAGAAATATTCACCGGATTGTTTTGTTTGCCATAAAGCCTTAACCTTTTGGCTACCAGAAACACAGGTGTTGCTGGTATACTCTATATTCAGGGGGAGTGCTTTCTTCACACGGCCATATTAAAAAAAGAAGGGGTGTGTCATGCCTGTAAGCACGTATTTTCACTGGCGAACTCGCGTCCCAATCGTCCTCACGCTGCTCACTTTGTTGTTTTCCCTGGTATTTGCGTTCTCTTCGCGGGCCAGCGCTTTCGCGGCTGGTCCGGTGAGCGCCGCACCGGATGGCCCCGGCGCGCTTTCCCGTTTTGATCTGGCACGCAAGGATTGCGTTGGTACAGCTCGCAACACGACCTCGAAGGTCTGGTTTACCCTGGCGGATGGTGTCTTGAGCGATGTCTATTATCCTACCGTCGACAACACCAACGTCCAGACGTTGCAGTATATTGTCACGGATGGCAGCACGTTCACCGACCTGCAAACCCGCGATACCACCTATACAGTGCAGGCGCTCAACAGCCGCGCCCTCGACTGCCGGGTAACGACGACAGCCAATAGTGGGAAGTATCGCATCGTCACCGATTATGTGACCGATCCCAACCACAACAGCGTTGTCATGCAGCTTCACTTCGTGCCACTCGTCGGCTCGCTCTCCAGCTATAAGCTCTATGTGTACTACGACCCGACGATCAATGGCAACGGTGGAGGCGGCACTGGTAACGGCGGTGCAGATAACGGCGTCTTCGATACCTCGACCGGTCACGTCATACCCGTTGCCTTTGATACCAACACAAAGACTAACGCGGTCAATCGCACCTATGGCGTTCCCGTCTACAGCGCGCTGGACGCCTCGACACCGTTTATCCAGGCCAGCAACGGTTTTGCCGGTCAGCCAAGTGATGGATTGACGCAGCTTGATAGCTCCCACGCGCTCACCACCATCTACGCCTCGGCGACGAATGGCAACCTGGTGCAGACCGCGCAGGTGAACCTCTCGCGTGGCGGTTTGACAACGCTGGCACTCGGCTTTGGCACCTCGAAGGGTGGGGCCGTCAGCGCAACCGAAAGCTCGCTTGCTACACCATTCAAGACGATACAAAAAAGCTACGAGGCCGGGTGGGAAGCATATGATGCTGGCTTGATTGCCCCGTCATCGTCAAGCTCAAGCCTGAGCAAGGTGGCGGCAGGCCAGTTCAAGCTGCTGGTCGATGAGTACTACTTGAACGCCAACGTCATCAAGGCTTCGGAGGATAAGACCTTTGCCGGTGCGGAGGCGGCGGGACTGGCCTCGCCCTGGGGACAGGCGGTCTCGGCTGGCGACCCCAACAATACCTACTTCGGCTCGTATCGCGAGGTGTTCGCCCGCGACCTCTACGAAGCCTGGACCGGTTTCTACCTGGATGGTGATCTACAAACGGCGAGTGATCTGGTGACATTCCTCTTCAATCGCCAGCAATTGCCCGATGGCTCGATGCCGCGCAACAGCCTGCTCAACGGCAAACTGGCCCCAGATTCCTTCGGTATCCAGCTTGATGAGGCCAGCTACCCCATTATCATGGCCTACCAGATGGGCATGACCAATAAGTCGCTGTACACCAATCACATCAAGCCTGCCGCGAACTTTGTCATCGGTCACGGCCCCTCGTTCGGCGTGGAACGGTGGGAGGAGCAATCGGGTTACTCACCTTCGACCATCTCCGCTGAAATTGCCGGCCTGGTGGCGGCGGCTGATATTGCCCTTGTCAACCACGATAAGCAGAGCGCGCAGGTCTGGCTGGGCGTGGCCGACGATTGGCAGCGCTCGATAGAGAGTTGGGATGTTACCACAACCGGTACGCTGGCAAGCCATCCCTACTACATTCGTCTCTCCAAGACGGGCGACCCCAACGCGGCCATCAGCTACAATCTTGGCAACGGTGGCCCCACGCTCGACCAGCGTGCCGTCATCGATGCCGGATTCCTGGAACTGGTGCGCCTGGGCTTGAAATCGTTCAACAACAGCGCCATCACGGAATCTTTGCCCGTCGTTGATGCTAACATCGAAACCGATACGACGAGCGGGCCGGGCTGGCACCGCTACAACGGTGATGGCTACGGCGATGACGCCACGACCGGGCGTCCCTGGCCGACGACGAATTCAGGCACTGGCCATGATTGGCCCCTGCTCACGGAGGAGCGCGGCGAATACTACGTCTCCGCGGGCAATACGGGCAAGGCGCTGGCCCTGCTCAACACCATGCGCCTCTTTGGTTCCGGCGTCGGGCTGATTCCCGAACAGGATTGGGAACTGCCCAATCTCGCGCCCTCACCCTATGGCACCGATCCCACGCAGGCATCGATTGGCTTCCAGAACGGAAAACCTGCTGGCTCAGCCGCACCGCTGACGTGGGCCTCGGCCTCCTACGTGCGTCTGCTGCGCGACATCATCGCGAATCGTCCGCTCGAACAGCCAGCAGACACCTACAATCGTTACGTGGTGCATCATCAAGGACAGACCAGTCTGACCGTTACCGCGCCGCCGGATCAATCTGCCGTTAGTGGATCGCCGGTGACGGTGACAGGTACCTCGGCGGCGGGCAACACCATCTATGTAGCAGGAACCAATACCGACAACAATAGCCAGACCACGGTGGTCAGCACGACAGCCGCCGCTGATGGCTCGTTCAGCGTCAACGTCCCCATTATCGGCGGCACTACTGTGCTGAACGTTGTTGCCGTCAGCCCGTCGGGCGCTACGGCCCACAGCGAGCGCACCATCGTCTTCGACTTCACACCCGGCACAGTAGTGCTGGATGTGACCGATCCCTCCAATGACGATAACGGCCCCGGCAACTACGCCTATCCCACGGCTGCCGATTTCCACGCCGGAGCCTTCGATATTCAGGAGTTCAAGGTCATCGTCAGTCCCGATGGTGCGACGACCACCTTCAAGTTGCAGGTGCGCGACCTGTCGCCCACCTTCGGCAATCCGCTCGGCGCGCAACTGGTGGATGTTTATGTTCACGATCCCAATGCGACGACCACCTCCACGGCAGCATCCTCTTCCGCGCTCAACTACAGCATTGCCTCTGGCTCGGCATGGAGCAGGGTCTTAGAGGTGCAGGGGTTTGGGCAGAAATACCAGGATGCCAGCGGCAACAACACGGGTACGATTAGCATCAGCGCGAACGCCATCTCGCGCTACATCACATTCAGTGTGCCAACATCCAGCCTGGGTGGGACGCCCGGCTCTGGCTGGGGCTTCACCGTGACGCTGACGGGGCAGGATGGCTTCAGCCCTGGCAATGCGCGCACCTTTGCTCCCACGCCGCAGCCCTACCAGTTCGGTGTCTGCGCCAGCACCAGCAACGACCCCCACTGCACGGCAGACCCGAACACGGTTCCTAAAGTCATGGACACCATCACCCCATCCGGTGTGAGCCAGTCCACCGAACTTGACTACACGCTCGGCCCCGTCGTGTTGCAGGATGTAACCATCCCGTAGCATAGCGGAATTGCTTATGGAGCAAAGGGCGCAGGCAATCTGACGCCCCTACGAGCCTACGAACATCGCTTCGTAGGCTCGTAGGGGCGTCAGATTGCC
>DASTKE010000853.1:0-6126 GCA_035716105.1 Ktedonobacteraceae bacterium
AAACTGGCCCTACGTCGCGCCTGGAACCCACGGCGTCAACAATGCGCTGGCTCCCATTTATCCAAACCAGGCATCTTTCGCCACTGCGAGCCAGAAACCGCCCGTGCTCTGGGTGCATGGCGCGAACGACCAGATCGTCTCCGACACCTCCTTCTTCGATATGGGCTATCTGGGGCAACTCGGCTTCGTTCCCGATTGGCCCGGTAACGAGGTTTTTCCGCCGCAGCCCATGATCGCCCAGATGAGATCAGTGCTGGACCAGTACCAGGCCAATGGTGGCCAGTACCGCGAAGTGGTCTTCGATGATTGCGGGCATACGCCGCATATCGAGAAGCAAGACGAACTGCTGGGGCTTTTCACCGGGTTCGTAGACGCCCATTAGCGCCTGTTCCTGAACAGAGGCACAAAAACGCCACTGCCATGACACATGTTTTGTCATGACAGTGGCGCGAAAGTGAGGTTTGGTTTTCGATCAACCAGTGGTCAAAGCGCCAACGGCCAATCCCGGATTATGGGTTATTCGGGTTGAGGGCATCACCGAGCTTCTCCTCGGCCTTGCCACCCGCTTGCTGGGCCTTGCCCTCCAACTCTTTGGCCTTGCCTTTGGCTTCCATAGATTCGTTGTTGGTCAAATCGCCAACGCCGCTCTGAATCTTGCCGCCAACCTCTTTGGCTTTGCCTTTCACCTGATTCCCCAGACCCTTCGCACCAAGCTTTTCGCCTGTATTCGGGGTCGTCTGAGTATCCTCATTCGTGTACTGTTCGTCTGCCATGAGTATCTTACTCCTTCGTAATAGCCTCTTCTAACAATCATTGCACGCACCTTCCTGTAGTTGTTCGAACGCCGGGAAGCACGTACCCACTCATGACACGATTGAATGACGAAAGTGGAAACAAGCGGGCTGCAACCAGTGACGATGGCAAATAAACATCCCGCCGCCTGATCGGGGCGACGGGACGATGATATCAGCATTGATGCTTAATTTTCGTTGATCAGTTGTTCCATCTGCGACAGGTGCGACTCGAAGAGTTGCAGCGCCTGGCGTACCGGCTCTGGTGAAGTCATGTTGACGCCAGCCTTCTTCAACAGTTCGATACTGTAATCCGAAGAACCTGAACTGAGGAACTTCAGGTAACGATCTACCGCCGGTTGTCCCTCTTGCAAGATTTGCTGCGAGAGCGCCGAAGCGGCAGAGATGCCAGTGGCGTACTGGTAGACGTAGAAGCTGCTGTAGAAGTGCGGAATACGCGCCCACTCGATGTCGATCAGTTCGTCGATAAAGGCGACGCCGCCATAGTACTTCTCGTTGAGCGAGCGGTAGAGGGCGCTGAGGGTATCAGCGGTGAGCGGCTCGCCCTGCTCCGCCTGCGCGTGAATTTGCTGCTCAAACTCGGCGAACATGGTCTGCCGGAACAACGTTCCCCGGAAGCCCTCCAGCGAGTGATTGAGCACAGCGAGACGCAGTGCCTTATCCTGGCTTGTTTTCAGCAGGTAATCGGTCAGCAGCGCCTCGTTGAGCGTTGAGGCGACCTCGGCCACGAAGATGGTGTAGTCGCCGTACTGGAAGGGCTGGTTGCGGCGCGTGTAGAGCGAGTGCATGGAATGTCCGAGTTCATGGGCCAGCGTGAACATGCTGTCGCGGTCGTTCTGGAAGTTCAGCAAGATGAAGGGGAAGGTGCCATAGGCACCACCGCTATAGGCTCCGCTGCGCTTGTTGGGCGTCTCAAAGACATCGATCCAGCGCTGACTGAAGCCCTGCAGAAGACGACCAACGTAATCCTGCCCCAGGGGTGCCAGCGCCTTGCTGACGATCTCCCGCGCCTGCTCGTAGCTGATATGCTCTTGCTTCTCCTCGATGATGGGGACATAGAGGTCATACATATGCAGATCGTCGAGTTGGAGCACCCGTTTGCGCAGTTGCAGGTAGCGATCCAGCAGGGGAATATGCTTGCCCACCGCCTCAACCAGGTTAAAGTAGACGCTGGTTGGGATGTTGTAGTGCGACAGCGCGTGCTCGAGGCTGGTGTCATAATTGGCCTGGCGTGTGTAGAACATGTCGGCCTTGACCTGCGTACCAAGCGTGGTGGCAATCGTATTGCGCTGCTTGAGGAAAGTGCTGTGCATGCCCTCGAATGCAGCCTTACGCACACGCCGGTCGTAGCTGCGAATGAAGACGAGATAGTTGCCATGCGTCAACTGCACCGCTTGCCCTTCCTCGTCGGGAATGGTGGGCAATTGCAGGTCGGCATTGTTAATCATGCCGAACGTAGAGGCAGGACCGGCGGCAATTTCACCGGTGGCGGAAAGCACAGCTTCAACCTCGGCTGAGCGCACATGCCCGCGCTTGCGGTTCAAATCGTGGAACTGCTGCTTATAGAGCTGCAAGCCGGGTGTTTCCTGTACAAAGGCCGCGAGCGTGGATTCCGGCAAGGCCAGAATTTCCGGCTCGATATAGGAAATGATGGTCGCGGCCTGCACATAGAGTTGCATCGCCCGGTCGGACATCGCCTGATAGGTGCCATTAGTCGTATCCTCGTCTTTGCGCAGCGAGGCATAGACAAAGAGGCGCTCAATGCGCTCAAATAGGGCATCGCGCTTCTGCAATACCTTCAGCAGGGCTGGCCCGCTCTGGGCCAGCGTCCCTTGCAGGGCCGCGAGTTCCGGCAGGCGCTGTTGTAGCTCTTTATATTCGCGTTCCCAATCCTCATTTGAAGCAAAAATGCTTTCGAGGTTCCATGTATACTCTTTTGCAATATCCTGTCTGCTCGTAACTGCTTGCAATGCGTTCTCCTTTATCACATATGTGATAGCACCAGATACGGAATATGAATGGTGTCTAGTGATTACTCATTCCCGCGTGGCCCGCGCAGGTCTCTCATTTCAGGTACACGAAAACGGCAAATAGCGCATAGAAAAGCTTCCTATTTGCCGCCATGTGTGCCAAAACATCCGTTTGCGAACCCGCCGTGATTCACAGTTGATTCGCTGAGTAGTCCCTTCTCAGAACATATTGTATCACTTATCCAAAGGGCCGGGTATCTTGAAAGGATACCCGGCCCCGAAAATCGCCCGTTTTGCCTATGCTGGCTCCTGCCCCTCTTCCTGCTCGGCGAGCAGATCTTCGCGATCTCCCCATTTGTCGAGGAAGCGGTAGAAATTGCGCTTGGTCAGCCGACTGCGCTCCGCGTCCGAGAGGCGCTCGTTCTGGCTGGCTGGATGGCAGATCAGCGGCAGATTCGCGGTCACGACATTATGGGTGCCACTTTCCATGACGGCAAAGCTGAAATCAACATCCATATAGAGCGGGAAACGGTAGCGCTCGTCGAACAGCCCGACCTTCTTCAGCAGCTTGCGCCGGAAGGCCATGCAAAAGCGATCTATCGCCTCTACATCTCCCTGCTCGCTCTCCTCGAAGTGACGCAGGTCCCCGGTATGCAAACCATGCAAACCGGTTACTCCAACGCTGCTATCCGCAAGCGT
The DNA here is from genome assembly GCA_035716105.1 of Ktedonobacteraceae bacterium. Taxonomy (GTDB): domain Bacteria; phylum Chloroflexota; class Ktedonobacteria; order Ktedonobacterales; family Ktedonobacteraceae; genus CADDYT01. Next base: position 3,482 of record DASTKE010000853.1, read on the forward strand.
CTCCGCGAGAGGTGAAAAGACATCTCCAGTCAGTTCGACACTGCTATCCAGCAAGAGAATATAGGTGCCACGGCTGCGCTTCAGGCCAACATTGCGGGCCTCCGCCTCGCCCATGACCCGCGAGGGACGCACATAATGCACGCGCTGGTCACGGACACGCAGAGTCTCGGCCCAGATGCTCAACTCATCCTGCGAGGCATTGTCCACCAGAATAATCTCGATATCGTGATCTCCGGCGAAACGCAGGACACTTTCGACACAGCGCTGCGTCTGCTCGAAACTGTTCTGCGCCAGCACATTGACGGAAAACTCGCAGCTATCGGCTTCATTGAGCAGCGAAGGCATCTGGCTGGCCACGCGATAGACCGTGCCATCCACCTCGATGCTCGGCAGAATAATCAGATGCGCCCCGTGGGGATTGTCTTTAATTGCATAACCGGCCTCCTCAATCTGTCGTTTTAACGCATCGGCCCGGTCATAGTGGCCGCGCCTGCGCAGGATGTCCCGCTCATGAGAAAGTGCAAGAATTTCAGCGGGGATTCCTTGACGATATGGCTTGGTAGTCATATTTTCCATCCTTCATCCAATTCCTATCCGGTTTCTCTGTCCACAAACACTGTGCTACCAACCGAGCGCGAGACCATCGCATCGCGGGTCGGCAGCCCCTTCATAGACATGGGTTTGCGGATTGATGGCGATAGCCTGGGCATGGCCCATGCCATCTTCCCACGGACCATCGACGCGCACGCGATGACCCAGAAGATCGAGCGCCAGAGCGGTACCACTGGGGAAACGCCGCTCCAGCACAACCACTTCAGAGACGCTGCGCTCGTACTGGTCGTCCATGCCCCGCTGCCCATGCACTTCCTGCCCATTATGGGCGGTCTGAGTTTCAAAACGGCCACTGCGCCAGCGAGGAGCCGTGATTGCCTGCTGGACGTTGAGGCCAAAATCTATGATTGCAGTCAGTAATTGCACGTGTATTTGCGGCTGCCCATCTCCACCCATCGAACCCAACACGAGAGAGGGCGCGCCATCGCGCAACACCATCGCCGGTGTCAGGGTATGCATGGTGCGTTTTCCAGGCTGCAAGTAATTGACATGTCGCGGATCGAGCGAGAAGTACGAACCGCGATTATGCAGCAGAACACCTGTCTCGCCGCCAATGATGCCACAGCCGAAGCCATTATAGAGGCTCTGGATCAGGGAGACAACATTGCCCTCCCGATCCGCCGTGCAGAGGTACATCGTATCGCCCTCTTTTTCCAGTCCCGGCCCATACGAGCGCGTCGCACGCTGCTGATTGATGCGCGCACGCTGCTCCTTTGCATAGCCCTTATCCAGCAGTTGCGTCACCGGCACATCGACGAACGCGGGATCAGAGACATAGCGGTCGCGGTCCGCAAAGGCCAGTTTCTTCGCTTCGAGCAGCACATGGAGATACTCCGGCGTCTGATAGCCCATCGACTTCAGATCATAGCCCTCGATAATGTTCAACATCTCCAATGCGGCAATCCCCTGGGAGTTGGGCGGAAACTCGTAGACATCATAGCCGCGATAATTGGTCGCGATCGGTTCCACCCAGTCCGAATGGTGCTGCTGCAAATCCTCCAGCGAGAGGACACCCCCACACTGTTGCACATAATCGGTGATGGCGCGGCCCAGCGGCCCATTATAGAACGGCTCGCGGCCCTCCTGAGCCAGCATCCGGTAGGTGCGGGCAAGGTTGGGCTGGCGCAGCACCTCTTCCGGCTGCGGTGGGCGACCACCCTGAAAAAACACGTCGACGCAACTCGACCAGGGTTTCAGTATCGGCTCCGCGTTCTTGAACCAGCCACTCATCTTGGGCGTCACCGGCATACCCTCTTCAGCATAGGCGATGGCAGGCGCGAAGATCGTTTCCGCCGGAAGAGAGCCGAAGCGTTCCAACGCCTCGAACCAGCCATCCACGGCCCCTGGCACATTGATCGAAAGTGGGCCGCGAGCGGGAATGCGCCGCATTTCTTTTGAGGCGAACAGTTCGGGCGTCATACCGCGAGGCGCACGACCGCTGCCATTGAGCGCGTGCAGTCGCCGCGTTTTCGCCTCCCAGATCAGCATAAAAACATCACCCCCGGCTGAGCAGGTCGAGGGGTAAACAACGGTCATCGCCGCGTTCGCTGCAATAGCCGCGTCAATCGCATTGCCACCGGAAGTCAGTGTCTGTAAACCCGCCTGGGTAGCGAGATAATTTGCGCAAGCGACCATTCCGCGAGTGCCAAGAGTTGGCTGTTCGGAGATCATGTGCGGAGACTCCATTTCGTCATAAGGCAGCACCAATATTCCTGCTATGTATTATAACACTAACTGAGGGAAAACGTGTCTTTTGGTCGTATCTCTGCTTTTTGACTAGCCGCTCATGCACCTCTAAGTATTTGTTCTTTAGAACTTTCGTTCAGTTTCATTCACATATCTTCAGATACATTCAACGTATTAGCTCTCAATTTGACTCTCACCTTTCTCGGCTTCTCTGAGACGGAACCATCTTCCTGAGCCGATGCGTAAGGCAACAGTGACAATGGCAGGACTCGCTTTCTGGACATCATGTTGTGCCATGCAGCATTTTTCAGGAGAGAGGTATTTGAAATCGTCACGGATACCTTGCA
>DASTKE010000854.1:0-2018 GCA_035716105.1 Ktedonobacteraceae bacterium
GTCATTGTGGACAACAGCAAAGTTGATGCGGTTGAGAAGATCCTTTCGCTGACGGGAGGCGTCGGCGTTGATGCGGCTATCGAAGCGCTTGGCGCTGATATCACCTTCCAGAACGCTATCGCGGTCACGAAGCCTGGTGGCACGATCTCGAATATCGGCTATCATGGTGAAGGAGAGTTCGTCCATATTCCGCGCGTCGCGTGGGGTGTGGGTATGGCTGAGAAGACCATCACAACCGCGCTCTGCCCAGGAGGCAGGCTGCGCATGGAGCGGCTGCTCCAGCTTTTGGAGATGAAGCGCGTCGATCCTACGAGAATGACGACCCACACCTTCCCCTTCGACCAGCTCGCTATTGCCTTCGACATTATGGAGAAGAAGAAGGACGGCGTCATCAAGCCGCTCATCACCTTCTGATGCGGATGAGCGACCACGTCTCCTGACATCACACGGGCTATTCCAGCGTCATCGCGATGCCGGGATAGCCCGGCTTATCATTCGCAGCACATGAGCCTACATGGCAATGAGACCTTCCTGCAGTTTCATCCTCCCTATCTTGCAGGCTATGCGTATTTCGTCGCGCGCTTCTCTTCCACACTTGAGCTAATCTTCTGGGGGCATATCTGGTTTGTTCCGCGGCTCCTGCTCTTCGCCCTTGTGGCTCTTCCCCCTACTGCTCTGGCTTCGCGACGAGCGCGGCAGGCGGTTCATCGCGCGTGCTTCTGTGGTATTCGCTTGGCCAGGAAGCATACTGCTCCTTGGAATGGCCATCGCCCTGCCAGGCTACACCTGGCGGCATCGTGATAACCATCCCGGACGGAGTGTGAGTGGATGCTGGTTGTCGGCGTGCTCAATATCGGAGTTCGCTGGCTCACTTTTGGTAATAGGGCGCTTGACTACCTCGCCGAAGCCGCCTATCCGCTCTACGTCCTGCATATGCCGGTGCTTATACTTGTTGGCCTCTCAGTTGTCCGGAGTGGTTTGCCGAATGTGATCGCGTTGCCCCTCATTGCGCTGGCAACACTTATATTGACCCTCGGTTTGTACGAGTTTGTGATTAAGCGCATTGGCGTCCTCCGATTGGTCTTTGGACTCAAGCTATTACCACATCCCGCAGGAGGACGCAACGCGGATTCAATGCGCGAAGTGGGCTACCGCCCAGATGACTATGACGATGGAGGCATCGCTCAGCCAGTGGGTAAGCGCTGAGTAGACAAAACTGCCGGTGATATGGCGAACCCAGGCGAATACGACGCCGCCTACAAAGACCGAGGCGAGCGATCCGATGTATGCGACTGCCAGCATCTTTCCGCTGCTTCCAAACTGCGTGGCGGCGACGGCAGTGAAGCCCGCAACGCCATGCCAGACTGTGAAGATAAATGCATTGAAGAGGATTGTTCGCGTGGGCGACTTTGCTTCGAAAAACAGCCAGTGGCGAAACACCAGCTCCTCGATGATCGCCGTCAGGAACGGGATGTCCATCAATACATAGCGCATCACTCCGCTGACGGTCATATGCGCTATTGGCCCATAGTCAACGTTGCTCACGAAGAATGGGTGGATGAAGAAGATGATCGCGGGGGCCGCGAGCGCTAGCCCGGCAAGAGTTCCAATCACCAGACTCCGCCTGGTCCAGACAAAGCCAAACGGCAGGATACGCAGATGTCGGATGCCAATATAGGTGTAGAGGGCCGCCGCGAGCACAGGAAAGAGATCAAGTCCGGTTTTCCATGTGATAAAGGCGACGACGTTATTCGAGAGTGGAATAAGGCAGAGTTCAGCGATCCAGACCAGCCTGGCTCGACGCAGTGCGTCAGTTGGCGCGATTGGAGGAGGCGCTATCATGAACGAAATTCCTTGTGTTGAAGCCTAAGCCCTGAAATGCACACCTTTCGTGTGCAGGGGCAGGGCCTTCTGCCTTCTATGTCTGCCATTGTGTAGCGCAGCATTCTGCTCTCCAGGAAGCGTCACAAAGTAGCGCCAACTCATCAAGACTCCGTCACAATTGCGCGCCAACCGCC
>DASTKE010000855.1:0-5778 GCA_035716105.1 Ktedonobacteraceae bacterium
ATCTCCGCGCTGGCCGCCCTCTCCTACCTGGCCGCGACGCTCTTTAACCGTCTTCGCAGGCCATCTCGCTATAAAGAGCCGCCGCATCCCAGTCGCGAGTGCAAAGACCCCACAATGGTCAAACCAGCCGTGGAGACGCGCACGCTACAGGAAAAAGCAATGTGAGAACAGAGCTATCGCCGTCTCCTGTCCTCCACACGCTTTGCCTTCAACTCGAAGCGCGGCAGCGTTCCCTGTGCGGCCACCTCGACGGGAACGCGCAGACTGAAGGCGATGCGAAGCTCTTCCTGAAGTGTAGATATCATCTCCTGTGGGCATTCTACCTGCAAGGCGATCTCGTCCATCGTCCCCTCACGAGTAACGATGATGCGGTACTCGGCCACCTGTGGGAAGCGGTGCAGCACCTCGGCCAGCGCGGAGGGGTAGACATTGACGCCGCGCACAACGAGCATGTCGTCTGCTCGCCCCAGAATGCCCCCGGGCAGGTGCAGGAATGAGCGACCACACGCGCAAGCGTACCCACCGTGACGCACGAGATCACCGGTACGATAGCGCAACGCGGGACAGCCCCAGCGTCCCAGGTTGGTCAGCACCAGTTCGCCTACCTCGCCCTCATGAACGGGCTGACCGCTCTGCGTATCCAGGATTTCCGCGATAAATTCCTCTTCGTTCACATGGATGCCGCTCTGCTGGGAGCACATAAAGCCGTAGGCACCCATCTCCGTCATACCCGCGTGGTCATACGTACTGGCCCCCCACGCCTGCTCGATGCGCTGGCGCGTCGCCGGAATCGAGGCTCCCGGCTCACCAGCGTGGATGGTCACGCGCACCTTCGACTCACTCATGTTCATGCCATGTTCCTGAGCTACTTCCGCCAATCGCAAGGCGTAGCTCGGCGTGCAAACCAGCACCGTCGCGCCGATCTCATGTATTGTGCGCAGGCGCTGGAGTGAGTCCATGCCGCCGCCGGGTACGGTGAGCGCTCCCAGGCGTTTTGCGCCTTCGTAGGCCGACCAGAAGCCGATAAAGGGGCCAAAGCTGAAGGCCAGAAAGACGATATCATCCCGGCTCACGCCTGCCGCCCGGTAGACGCTTGTCCAGCACTCGGCCCACCAATCCCAACTCTCCTGCGTATCGAGAATCTTCAAGGGTTTGCCGGTCGTGCCGGATGTCTGGTGCAAGCGCACATATTCAGCAAGTGGATAGCTCAGGTTGGTGCCATACAGTGGATGCGCCTCCTGATCTGCCACCAGTTCGCCCTTCCCTGTAAAAGGTAAAACCGTAAGGTCTTCCAATCGCTTGATGTTGTTCACAGCAGGATAATCCAAAAACTTCTGCTGGTAAAAGCGATTCTGGGAGAGACCATGAGTCAGGCCATGTTGCAATCGCTCTAATTGATGAGCCTCGATCGAAGGACGCGGCGCGTTTTCCAGTTGCGACATAGAGGTCAGCTTCCTTTCTGCCAGGTAGGGATTTCTGTTCCACTTCTAAGTCTATCGCAAGCCGCGTCGATTGTCGAGACAGATGGAACCACCGAAAGGATGTGTTCTTCCACCGCTTCTCATGCTATATCTATCTCCTCCATATACAGCACTCATACCAACACCCCCCATTCGTCCTATCTCATTTCGAACTGTCGAAACGCGAAAGATGGTAATTTTTCACATTTTTGGCCTCTAAATAGCTCATTTTCATGTATCAACATATATCTATTCATTCCGTTTTATTTTAAAGTATATCAGCAACAATGCAATCATTAAGAGAGATACGGTTGACAAGTGCAAATTTTCATATTACTCTTCCTGTTGTAGGGTTAATGCTGCTTAATTAGCCCGCTGGTGCCAGGTGCAACGTTGGTATTCTCCTCTTGTTGTTCCTTTTTTTAGAATATATATTTTGGCTCTTGAATATATGCTTGAGGAGCAGCAAAGCCGGGAGAGCGAAAAAATTTTAGGAGAGATCTGTAAGATGAGACGATTGGCTACTCGTAAAAGCCTCCTCTTTGTCGTTATGGCGCTGACGCTTGCGGTCGGCTTTGCAGGCGGTTCCCTGATGCGCAACAGTGCTTCAACGACGCGAGCATCAAGCCTGCCCTACAAGAATTACGCGGCTCTGGTTAGCTACATTCAAGCCCATCACAAAGCGCCCTTCGACCGCGACAATGTTTCCTACTCAGGCGGCAATGCGATAGGTGCGGCACGCGGTCACAACAAGACCTTCAGCGCTACTCCTTATTCAGGCGGCGGCGGCAACGTCAAGGTGAATCAGGATCGCAATCCCTGGCCCAAGGCTGAGCTTGGCGCGGCTGTCGATCCCACCAACGGCAACAACTATGTGGTGATGGAGAACGATTTCCGCGAGAACTACGACCACATGTTTTACCATGTCTCCACCAACGGTGGTCGCAGTTGGACCGACGATTCGATGGTTGGTGGCGCTGATCCCGTGACCGGTTTTATTCCGCTCACCTTCCAGAGTGACCCCGGCGTAGCGTTCGACAGCTTCGGACACAGTTACGTGAGCACTATCACCGGCAACCTAATTTTCGACTTCAACAACGGCTACATCAATTCCGATACCGAGATCGAGGTTGCTGAAGGCTTTGCGCATGGCCGCTATACCAGCCTCCTGCCGACGCCCATCGACGATCAGCCCTGCAACGGCACCTTCACTGTCTTCAACTGTCCGGCCACGCTCGATAAGCCACTCATCACCGTTGACAATGTACCCGGCAGCCCACACAAGGGAACTATCTATGTCTACTACACCCTGTTCTGCAACGGCACCGGTACGAGTGGAACAGGCCCATGTACAGATGGCAGCGCGACCGTTCCGGCCTTCTCTTCGGCCATCCTGGAGTCGCATTCCGCCGGTTGGGGTCTGCCGTTCTCGACGCCCGCGCTGGTCAGTGGCAGCACGCTCGTCCAGGAGCAGTTCTCTGATCTGGTCGTCGACAGCCACGGCACGCCGCACATGTTCTTCGATGACTTCTCTTCGCCGTTCCCGGCGGTCAACATGTATGAGTCTACGCTGACCTCTACCGGTTGGGTTGTCAGCAGTTCCCCGGTCGCCAGCTTCAGCTACACCGGCCTGAACAACATTAACTGGTTCTTCCGCGACTCTGGAACCGTCGCCCCTGGCTGCGGCATCTCTGGCGATACCGCCTACTGTGCCTTCTCTGCCACACAGATAGGCAGCGGACCAACTGCCAGCACGCCCAGCGTCTATGTTGCAGTGGTGAATACAACAACCGCCGCCTCCAGTGTCAATCGCGTGAACAGCGACAAGTTCCTCGATGGCAAGCACCACTTCTTCCCCTGGGCGACGGTGACGCCGAATGGCAATGTCTATGTCGGCTGGTACGACGACCGCAACGATAAGTTCAGCACCAAAGTGCAGTACTTCGTTGGCAAGTCGACCAATGGCGGTAAGACCTTCCCAACGCAGGTACCCGTCAGTGATACCTCATTCAACCCCTGCGTTGGTTTCCCTGGCTGCGGCTTCTTCGGTGACTACACACAGCTGGTCTCTGGCCCCGACGGCGTTGTCCATGCCGCCTGGTCTGATACCCGCGACGGAGCCAGTATGCAGGTCTACACCCAGAGCATTACCTGGTAGCCTTCAGGGAGATAATACCAATAGCCGGATAGAGGGAAGAGTGTGGCATCGATGCCATGCTCTTCCCTCTATCCGGCTATTGGTATTACCTCCCTACGCCTAATGAATTTACCCACCTGCGTATAACTGTAGCTGGGATTTGTCGCGGGCGTATCCTGGAATTGTCGCAAAGGAAGGGGGCTGGAAATTTGGCGCGGAATGTGGCTTACTGTAGAGGAGTGAAGTGATTGCTCGTTGTGTAAAGCAATCGATGTATCCAGGAGGATATGGACGACATGAGGGAAGCGGTAATTGTTGACGCGGTACGCACCGCCGTTGGACGCAGAAACGGACGTTTGAAAGACTGGCACCCGGTAGATTTAATGGCGCAGACCCTTTCTGCACTGGTGCAGCGCACTGGCATCGACGCCGGTACAATCGAAGATGTCATTGTAGGTTGTGTGAGCCAGGTCGGGGAACAGGGTCTCAACGTTGGTCGCAACGCCGCGCTCGCCGCCGGTTTTCCTGAGACGGTGCCGGGTACGACCGTTGACCGGCAGTGCGGGTCGAGCCAGCAAGCTATCCACTTCGCGGCGCAGGGCGTCATTAGCGGTGCCTATGATATCGTGATCGCGGGCGGCGTCGAGTCGATGACGCGGGTGCCGATGGGGTCAACTTCACAAGGCCCAGGCGCTCCCTTCGGCCCTCTGATGGTGGAACGCTACAATCATGGGCTGGTTCACCAGGGTATCAGTGCCGATCTGGTGGCGCAGAAGTGGGAACTGACCCGCGAGCAACTCGATGCGTTCAGCCTGGAAAGCCATCGCCGCGCCGCTCAGGCAACGGCGGAGGGACGCTTCAAGAGCCAGATCATTCCTGTAGAGGTCAAGAACGAGGATGGCACAACCAGCCTCTTTGCGCAGGACGAAGGCATCCGCAGCGACACCAGTCTTGAGAAGCTGGCGAGCCTCAAACCCGCCTTCAAGCCGGATGGCCTCATAACAGCAGGGAACTCTTCACAGATCAGCGATGGCGCGGCAGCCGTGCTCATCATGGAGCGCGAAACCGCCGAGCGATTGGGACTCAAGCCGCGAGCGCGCTTCGTCTCGTTTGCCCTGGCCGGTGACAACCCGATCATGATGCTCTCTGCCCCCATCCCCGCCACGTATAAAGTGCTCAAACGCGCTGGACTTACGCTCGATCAGATGGATCTGGTTGAGATCAACGAGGCGTTTGCCAGTGTCGTACTGGCATGGCAAAAGGAGACCGGCGCGGACATGAGCAAGGTCAACGTCAACGGCGGCGCGGTCGCCCTCGGCCATCCCCTGGGTGCCTCTGGCGCACGCCTGACCACCTTCCTACTCAACGAGCTTGAGCGCACTGGTGGCCGCTACGGCCTGCAAACCATCTGCGAAGGCGGCGGCATGGCCAACGCCATGATTATCGAGCGACTTGGGTAAAGAGATAGCGTAACGGAGACATGAACCATCCCGAATATCTGAGCAACCTGGAAAAGCTCAGCAGGCCACCCGCAGGGGGATGGCCCTACTATAGCCCGCATCGGCTTGCGAAGCCGTCGTCTAGTAGGGCCATCCCCCTGCGGGTGGCCTACAGGAATCTCCTATTTGGGATGATTCATGTTTTTCGTTACGCTATACCAGTATCTTATGCGCCGGTATCCGTCTGGTAGTGCCAGAGCAGCTTTCCGTTGTTGGCCGAGAGCGCGTAGAGCATCCCATTGCCGGCGCTGGTGTAGAGCGTGTTGCCAACCTGCATGGGCGTGCCGGTAAAGTCTGAGTAGATGGGATAGCTCCAGAGCAGGGAGCCATCCTGCTCACGCAGGGCATAGAGCGCCGTCGCGCCAGCCGCCGAACTATCGCCGCTGGTGGCGTAGATGACCCCATTGATGATCTGCCCATCACCCGGAGAACCTTGTACCTTATCCTTCCAGACCGGCGATCCATCGCTAGCTTGCATGGCATAGACATACCCCTGATTAGTGTTATTGCTCCCACTGATGCTTTGCGTGCCATAGATGACGCCATTGTCCAGCACAAACCAGTTGGCAAAGCTGTCCTGCCCGTTATTCAGTTCTTTGTGCCAGAGAACAGCGCCATTGCCAGTTCGCAGGGCATACAGGGAGGTCTGCACCTGTTTATGGGGCATCTTCGGCACGGATGG
>DASTKE010000856.1:0-2301 GCA_035716105.1 Ktedonobacteraceae bacterium
GACGTTAACCCCGCACGAGCCGGAAGTGCTTCAAAACGGAGATGTGGTAAGCTTTGGTTCGGTCAAGGCCACCTTTCGCCTGCTTGGAACGAGCGCGTTACCCACGGCATGGTCGCAATCGTAAAGATAAAAGTAGTCAAAGTAGATAATGAGATATGGTCAATTTGCCCTTGACAAATCACCAGCCTATCTCTTATACTCGCTTAAGAGGGGACTGCATATGCAATCCCCAAAATTGTCAGCCAAAAACGTTAAAGTGATAGTACTATCCAGCCGGGACTGGATAACACGGAAAGAATGATAAGGAAGGAGACGGCTAGCATGGCAACCAGCGCTATGAAATTCGAGCTGCTGACCATGGCCCGACTGCGCCTTGCGCACAACGTCGGTTGCTACCATGGCCATGCTATGCCCTTCTGCCTGGAATATTCTGGCATCTCTGATGGCCTGATCGCCCGCACGGGCGGTTTTCCCGTGTTCGCTCAGGGGTGCAGTGTGCCCATTTCAGGGGGTTCTCCGCCTACTTTCATCTTAGATGAGTAGGAAACAAGCGAAGAGAGACCTCCCAACCGTGGGTACTGGCAAACAGAAAAAATCCAGTCCCACGGTTTTTTGTCGCTTATTTTGTACCGTTTAGACTCAGCCAGGAGCGTGAATGAATGCAATGTAAACTGAACGCACAGCTTGTCCGAATGGGCAGGTGAATACTGGTCTCATGGTCAATGTCACGGTTGGAGAGAGCGCCTATAAACAACTCTATAACACACTTTTCTCTGACCATTTCAAAAGGAGAAACTCATCGTGGCAATTCATGAAATAGACATAATAGAAACACCGTTATTGGAGCGTGTTGTGATCGATACAAGCAAAGACGCTGTGGTTATCGATGGAGTCTCAAAGGTCTTTAAGAAGTCTCGACCCCTGCTGCGTTGGCCGGGGAAGCGGAATGAGAAAGATGGCAAGAAGGATGTGGTCGCCGTTGCTGATGTAAACCTGGTCGTCAAGCGCCGCGAGATCGTGGGCATTCTTGGCTCGAACGGCTCAGGGAAATCAACGTTGATCCGTATGCTTTCCACGCTGCTGCTGCCGGACACGGGACATGTGACCATCTTTGGCTACGATGTCGAGAAGGACGAGCGCACTGTGCAGCGGCTCATCAACCGTGTGAGCGTTGAGGCCTCGTTCTTCAAGAAGCTGTCGCCAATGGAGAACCTGCTCTACGCCGCCCGGCTCTACAACCTGCCAGGGGCAGAGGCGCGCAGGAAGATCAATGAGATTCTTGGGCGATTGGGCATCAAACCTGACCGTATCAACGCGCCGCTTGAGAACATGTCGCGTGGAATGCAGCAGAAGGTGGCGATTGCCCGCGCTTTCCTGACTTCGCCGATTGTGCTGCTGCTGGACGAGCCGACGACAGGACTGGACCCGCGCTCAAAGATCGACGTGCAGACCTTTGTCAACGAACTGCGCGACGAGCACGACGCGACCATCCTGATTACCACGCACGACATGGACGAGGCGGAAGCCCTCTGTGATCGCGTCGCCATTATCGACCAGGGACGCATCATGGCTCTGGGAACGGTCGATGAACTGAAACACAATGTCGCGGAATTGATGGGGCGTGAAACGCCCGTGTCCATGCATGAGGTATTCATGCACTATACCGCCTCCCATCTCATCACTGAGGCCGATATCCAGCGCTACGGTAGCTGGGAGAAAGCCTTCGAGGCTTACGAGGCCGAGCGAGAGGACGAGGAAGAATAGGATAGATACATCCATGTCAAGTTTGATGCATACAGGACGTGCGACCTACGCCTTCTTTGAACGAAACTGGAACCTGACAAGACGCTACTGGGCCTGGGAGCTTGTGTGGCTTGTATATAACATCGTAAACGCCATGTCCGTCACCTACATTGGAGCCAGTGCGTCGCTGGTTACAGGTACAAAGATTGACACGAGCTTCCTGATCCTCTACCTGTTGATCGGAACCTCGGTCTGGACGTACCTGAGCGTGACCTTCGATGGCGTGACCGACATCATCAACATGGAGCGCTGGGAAGGCACCATTGAGTACACCTTCATGGCCCCAATCTCGCGCTTCACGCACATGGTGGGAAGCTGTCTCTACGCGATGGGACATGGCTTGCTCTTCACGTTCTTGCAACTGATCGTGGTGGGCGCGTTCTTCCATCTCGACCTGAGCCATGCCAACTACCTGACCGCCGTGTTCATGTTGTTGATCGGCAGCGTCTCGTTCATTGGCTTCGGCATCGCGACCGCTGTCCTGCCACTGCTCTACAC
>DASTKE010000857.1:0-2106 GCA_035716105.1 Ktedonobacteraceae bacterium
AGTCAGCACGATGCTTTGCCGCACAGTCCTCTGCGCCATTGGCCTCTCGCTCCTGATTGGCACGGTTACGCTGCTCACCGGCGTTCCCCCGGTGGAAGCACGGAATCAGCAAGAGAATGGACTGATCGACAACCTCTTACGTATTGACGCGACGCATATCTATACCGAATACTGGACGTGCGATACGGTTGCTTTCGAGAGCCAGGAGCGCATCATCTGCGGTGTGCTCGGCAACAATCTCCAACCGACACATAACCGCTACCTGCCCTACCTGGTACTTGTCAAAGCCGATCCCAATACGGCCTATGTCTTTCCCATTGGCTCCGCGCAAGCCAGCGCCATTACACGAGAAATCGGCCAGGGACATATGCGCTACCGCCGTTTTGCCTTCGATGGCTATGTCGTTTTCCAGCCGGAAAGCAGCAGTAGCAACCGGACACGCGCCAGCAGCAGTCTCGGCACTGAGCATGACGGCATCGGTGCCATCGAGAATGGCGTTTGCCATATCAGAGAGTAGGTATTGTTAAGCACTTGCAGAGAGCCTTTGCGCGGTGTACACTCCTCTTCAAGAGACAGAGTCGCTCTATGCGGCTGCCACTAAATGGGGAAAGGCATCCCTACCTACTGCTATGAAGAGGAACTAAGCAATGCGCCGTACAAAAATCGTCTGTACAATAGGGCCTGCTACGAGCAGCGAAGCACAACTGGAACTGCTTTTGCGGGCAGGTATGAATGTTGCTCGCCTCAATTTTTCCCACGGCACATATCAGGAGCATGAGCAAGTTATCGAGCGTGTACGCCGTATCTCGGCTCGCCTTGACTGCGCAGTGGCTATTTTACAGGACTTACAAGGGCCGAAAATACGAACTGGCGCTCTCCAGGATGGAAAACCTGTCAGACTTGTTGATGGTACTCAAATAACCATTACCACTCGTGATATGGTAGGGAATGGACGATTTATCTCTACGACCTATCAAGACTTACCACACGATGTGAAGGTTGGGGATCGCATTCTGCTGGATGATGGTCTGCTGGAACTGCGCGTTGTGAGCGCGGACGAAACCGATGTGCTGTGCGAGGTGGTGCATGGCGGCCTTTTGAAAGAGCATAAAGGCATCAACTTGCCAGGGGTCGCAGTCAGTGCTCCCGCATTGACAGAGAAAGATCGTGATGATTTGCTGTTCGGCATCAAACATAGGGTTGATTACGTGGCGCTGAGCTTTGTACGCACTCCACAAGATGTGCGCGAGGCAAAACACCTGATCCAGCAGTATGTAACAGAGGTGTATGGGGAAGAGAGAAAGCAAAACATCCCACTGATCGCCAAAATAGAGAAGCCAGAAGCAGTCGAGCGACTTAATGAAATTCTTGATGTTACGGATGGCGTCATGGTGGCGCGAGGTGATCTGGGCGTCGAGATGCCCCAGGAAAAAGTACCACTGATACAAAAGCGCATTATCGCCAGATGCAACGAGCGCGGCTTACCGGTCATTACAGCCACACAGATGCTTGAGTCAATGGTCACTAATCCACGTCCTACCAGAGCAGAGGTGAATGACGTGTCAAATTCCATTCTCGATGGCACCGATGCCGTGATGCTCAGCGCTGAAACATCGGTCGGGGCTTTTCCTATTGAGGCGGTGCAAATGATGGCCCGCATCGCGATGGAGACTGAGATCAACTATCATAATGCCGTACCGCCTATCTATAAACACCGCACACATGCTCAGGCAGTCAGTCATGCCGCACGAGCACTCGCAGAAGATACACATGTACAGGATATAGTCGTCTTCACTCGTTCTGGGAACACCGCTCGTCTTATTTCAAAAGATCGTCCACGAGTGCCCATTCTTGCATATACCCCCTCCGAGCCTGTCTACCATCAACTCGCGCTCTGGTGGGGAGTTTGGCCCTACCGTATCAGCATGAAAGGTACAACTGAGGAGTTGATAGCTCTCGTCGAACAACGCTTGCAAGAGGACAAGCTCGTGCAGCAGGGAGAGTACGTTGTCATTATGGGTGGGATGCCTATCGCAAGCGAGGCGCACACGAACTTTGTCAAGTTACACCGCATCGGGGATGGAAGCTGAAAGCAGAACAGCGGAT
>DASTKE010000858.1:0-6547 GCA_035716105.1 Ktedonobacteraceae bacterium
GTCGGTCTGGCAGGACATCCTGCCAGACCGACCTTTCACAAAAATATCCTCCACAAAAAACCTCTTATCATCACGCTCGTCGGCTTACGAGGCAGCGCAGCCACCACAATCCCACCTTAATAGCCACGATGAGATACAGCCATGCCCAGGCATTTTGGAGCACGCCGTAGCTTGCGGCCATCGCCAGGAAGAACAGGCTGCCGATGGCCGCAAGCTGCATCAAGCGCCAGTTGCGCCAGTACCAGCGAAAGCTCCAGGTTCGTGTATCATGGTAGCGATAGAGCACGACGATGGTAACAGCGGTCAATACAAGCGTACCACTGATGCCGAGCGCACTCAGGAAATATGAGAACATCGTAGTATCCATGTCGAATTGCCCCAGGTCTGTTTCCTGCATGACTGCGATAGATATCCCAGGATTATTATAGCATGGCATCCGCCCGTAGTGTATACTGAAAAAAACATGCAAGGGGCTGGAACACTCATGATTGCGCCCCTCTGATGATTGTGGAGTACATTGTGTTAGCAGAAGAAGTACTGGTATGTGATGCCGATTCAGCGCTATGGGCGGTGGTTCGCCCGTTATTGGATGCCGCGCTCCGGCTCGAACAGAACGATGAGACCTATTCGTGGCACGGTTGGAGGAAGTCGCAGGTGAACGCATTCCTGCAACGTTTACCCTCGCGGTGCAGCGTCATCGCCGGTATGTGGGAGACCGGAGGAGAAGCAGAAGCAGCTTTTGTATACGAGCCGCTTATTTTGGGCGTGGTGTGTGAAGTGATGAATGGTCAGGTGTGTTCGATTCGCACCTTTGAGGCGTTGACCGCCGGGGGGCTGAAGCCGGTACAGCAGTTGGAGCCGGGTATCGACGATGCATTAGAGATTATGCGCCAGGTGAAGATGCAAGTGGCTCCCGTCGCCTGGGCGCTCTTCACTGATAGGGTCACCTGGAATGAGTGGCTGCTCAGCGAGGGTGACGACGCAAGCAGCAACGGGAGCAAGGAAGCTGGAATTGACAAAGGCGAACTGCTGGCAGTGTTTGCTCACCAGGGGCGCTGTGTGCTTCTGGGCAGTCAGGCGGCTCATCATCACAGGTAGTGGGCAAGTGTATGGACCCTGGATGTGATTGTTTCGGATGTGTGTACACATGTATAGCATGTTTATGCGAGGAATACAGAATGTCTATGGAAGAAGAAGAAACCTCTCTGATCTGGAATCCGATCTTACGCCAGTATGTTGCCAATGCTCCGCACCGCATGAATCGGCGCGAAGGAACGGCAATCTGTCCCTTCTGCGCCGATATCATCGAGGGCAGGGTGAGCGCTGATACGCAGGTATGGCTGCATCCAAATGATTTCCCTCCACTGCTGCCGCCGGTTGGTGAGGCGTATGTCGTTATCTATAATCGTGACCACCATCGCACGTTTAGTCAGTTGAGCGTCGATGAAGTGTACTCTGTGACGCGCCTGTGGCGGAATCTGTACTGCGACCTTTCCTCACGTTATCCCAGCGTGATGATCTTCGAGAACAGCGGCGAGGCCATTGGACAGACGCAGCATCACCCGCATGGACAGGCGTTCGGTCTCTCGATTATTCCCCCAACGCTGGAGCGCGAGCTTGAGACCGTTGCGCAGGATGAGGCTGCCGGGCGCGGCTGTCCCTTTTGCCGGGTGCGAGAGGAACTGGGGAACAGCGAATACCAGGTTGCGGAAAATGCGACGTGGCAGGTTTTTGTGCCGCCATACGTACGCTACCCCTATGAAACGCATTTCTATCCGCGCCGCCATGTTGCCAATCTCGCGCAGATGACCGACGCGGAACTCCATGACCTTGCTGCTATCCTGCTGCAAGTCGTTCACGGCTACAACGCGCTCTATGATGGCGCGATGGCTCCCATGCCCTATCTGCTCGGCATTCACCAGCTCGCCGATGAGCGTTTCCACCTGCACATCGAGATTCAAGCGATTGGACGCGCCCCGGGCAAACTCAAATTCGCGGCCTCATCCGAGTCGCTGTGGGGCCAGTGGACCAACGACTCGTTGCCAGCCGAGAAGGCGCGAGAACTGCGCGAGGCCATCACGAAAGCGGAGGCCAACCATGAGGAATCTTGACACCCTTCCACGTCCGGCAAGAGAAGTCCTCGATATATTTCCTATAGTCATGAAAGACGGGGCGAACTATAGTGGACCATTGGGCGCGGCGTGGGCACCAGGGCGGGTGAACCTGATCGGCGAGCACACGGACTATAACGAGGGCTTCGTTCTGCCCATCGCCGTGGATCGCCTAACGGCCTTTGCCGGTCGGGCGCGTGCTGATGGGGTGGTGCGACTGTGGTCAACGCATTTTCAAGAGTACGCGCAATTCACGTTAGAGGGATTGCCGGATTCATTTGAGCAGCAGCGCGAGCGGCTTCCGGTCTGGGCGCGCTATATCCTGGGCGTTGTGACCGAACTGCTGCGGGCGGGCATCTCTCTCTCCGGCTTTGACGCAGTCGTCGGGGGAGATGTGCCGCTTGGCGGTGGCTTGAGTTCTTCAGCATCGTTGGAGGTGGCGACGGCCTACGCTTGCACGCTCTTTTCCGGTGGTCGCTTCACTATCGGCGCTGAGGGGGCGACGCTGCAACCGATGCAGGTAGCGGCCATTTGCCAGCGAGCCGAACATATCGCTTCTGGTTTGCGTTCCGGCATTCTCGACCAGGCGGCATCCTGTCTGGGGCGTCCACGCCATGCCGTCTTAATCGACTGCCGCTCTCTGGATTACCGCTATTTGCTCTTCGACGCGCCGGAGCTTGCGTTAGTCGTGATTGATACCGGTGTGCGGCGCGAACTGGCTTCCTCGGCCTATAACGAGCGCCGTCAGCAGTGCGAAGAGGCGGTACAACTCTTGCGCGAGGCGATATTACAAGACGAGCCTGAGAATAAAGAGGCTCAAGCTATTTGTGCCTTGCGTGATATTTCACCGGAGCAGTTCGAGCGCTATAAGTCGGTGCTGCCAGAGGTGCTGCGGAAGCGGGCGGGCTATATCATTGCCGAGGATGCACGTGTCTTGCAGGTGGTAAAATTGCTGGAAGTGGGCGATTTCAAGGCCATCGGCGAGCTGCTCTGGCAGGGACATGCTGGCCTGCGCGACGATTATGAAGTAAGTTGTTTCGAACTGGATACGCTGGTCGAGATTGCGCACCGGGTGCCGGGTGTGCTAGGTGCGCGAATGCTCGGCGGCGGCTTCGGCGGCTGCACCATCAACCTGGTGCAAGCCTCGTCCGTCGAAGCCCTGC
The DNA here is from genome assembly GCA_035716105.1 of Ktedonobacteraceae bacterium. Taxonomy (GTDB): domain Bacteria; phylum Chloroflexota; class Ktedonobacteria; order Ktedonobacterales; family Ktedonobacteraceae; genus CADDYT01. Next base: position 3,275 of record DASTKE010000858.1, read on the forward strand.
GTCAAGCTGTGAACGCGCAATACCCGGCGCGCACAGGACGACAGGCCAGTATCGATATCTGTCACGCCGCCGGTGGCCCGGGCTTTGCCATCATCAATGAACGATAGTAATGAGCAGAACACATTGTTAGTGATATGAAGAGGAGGAGCCTTGCTATGTCAACGAACTCTCCACAGGACAAAGAAGGGTATTTTATTGATGCCGAAAGCGCCTCGGAAATGGCCCGCCTCATGCATCAGGACCGCCTTATGACGCGGAGTATGGATGGCCCTTTATCAGGGTTGTCCGATAGAGCAAATGCGCGGTATGTGCTTGATCTCGCCTGTGGACCCGGTGGATGGGTGCTCGACGTGGCCCATGCTTATCCTGAGACACAGGTTGTCGGAGTCGATATTTCCGAAACCATGATCCAGTATGCCAAAGCGCAGGCAAAGGTGCGACACCTGGATAATGCCAGTTTTCAGGTGATGAATATCCTCGATCTGCTCGATTTTCCCGATAACTTTTTTGACGTAGTTAATGCTCGCCTCATTGTCGGGTTTATGCCTGGAACCGCGTGGCCGGAGTTACTGCGAGAGTGCTTCCGCGTCTGCCGACCCGGCGGCATCATTCGCCTGACTGAGGCCGATAACTGGGGCGTGACGACCAGCGATGCATACGAGAAGATAAATAGTATTGCTGTGCAGGCTTTGCGTGTGGCCGGACATACCTTCTCTCCCGAAGAACAAAAGGACAGTATGGGTATTACACCGGTATTAGGACGTTTTTTGCGCGAGGCCGGTTGCCGGAACATTCAGATTAGAGCACACGCTATTGATTATTCGGTGGAGACAGAAGCGCACAGGGGTTGGTATGAGAATTTCAGAATGAGTTTTAGCCTGTTACAGCCATTTTTCATTAAAATGGGTGTCACCACAGAGCCGGATATCGAGAAGCTCTACCAGCAGGCGCTGCTGGAGATGATGCTGGACAACTTCAATGCCGTATGGTATTTTCTCACCGCACAGGGGCAAAAACCGCTGTGAGAGGCCAGTGGCATCGCTCAACCTTAAGATGAGACTGGCTATTTATGACTTCCAAAGGGGACAAATAATTGAGGAAGGAGTGTGTTAGAGATCGATGAAACTCTTTCTTTCCACGGATTTTGAAGGAACAAGCGGCGTTGTGGCTTGGGAACAGATCATCGAGGGCAGCGCCGAGTACGAGCAGGGGCGCAAACTGCTGACCGACGAGGTGAACGCGGTGATTCGCGGCGCGCTGGATGCCGATGGAGCAACGGAGTTTGTGGTCAACGATTCCCATCATCATATGCGCAACCTGCACCCACAGGATTTGCTGGGCAACGCCACCTTGATTACGGGCAGGCATAAGCCGCTCTATATGATGGAGGGTCTGGACGCCAGCTTCGATGGCGTCTGCTTCGTCAGCTATCATGGCTCGATAGGAGCGGAACAGGCCGTTCTTTCTCATACTTATAACCCCGGCGCGATCTGGGAGGTGCGTATCAATGGCGAGATTGTCGGCGAATCGGGCATTAACGCGCTGGTCGCGGCCCATTATGGTGTGCCGGTTATCTTTGTCAGTGGCGATGCTGTGACCGCGCAGGAGGTGCAGAGCTTCGCGCCCGACGCCGAGAAAGTGGTGGTCAAGCAGTCGCTGGGACGTTTCGCTGCCTCAAACCTGCATCCAACGGTCGCCTGCGAGCTGTTGCGCAAGGGTGCCATGCTTGCCGCACGCGGTGCCAAAAATATGCCCCCGCCGCAATTTACGCAGCCCGTCAACCTGGACGTAACATTTCTGGTTGCCGACATGGCCGAGATGGCGCAGTGGATGCGCGGTGTCGAACGCATCGGCCCCCGCGCTGTGCGGCTGACAAACGATAGTTTGCTCGACCTCTACCGCATGTTTGTCACCGTTGTCACGCTGACACGAGCGCTGGTTGATCGCTAAGAGAGGTGGATTGAAATGTGGCAAAGGGAAAAGCGGCATGGCACCATGCCGCTTTTCCCTTTGCCACATTTCAATCCACCTCTCTTAGCGTGCAGCATCGGCAGGAAGGGCTAGTTCTTCCTCGATACTTACAAGACCTTCCTGTGATTGTTCAAACTGATCGACCATCTCCACAAGTACACTCAGGCGCTGCTCAAGCTGTCTGGCTTCCTGGTGCAGCGTGTGGATTTGTGCCGCGAATTCATGGAATTGCCCGTTCAGCACGTCATTTGATACCGGCAACGCGGTCTGGCTGAGCACGGGAAGATTGGACTTGTTTGCATTTGTGTCTTGTTGGGCCTGCGATGGCGCGGGCGCATTGCTTTGCGGTTCCTGGCCTGGAGACGTGGGAGTCTGCACGGCTTTGCTGGCCTTCTGCTCGCCGAGCGCCAGCAGGAAGGCGGCGAGAATCGCGACCAGGGCAAACGCCATCAGACCGCCAACGATCAATAAGTTCACAAGAAAACTCCTTTTTTAGAGAGAGAGGAGGATGTTACCTCCTCTTCCGTACTTATACATATTGTTTAATGGAGATGAATAGTGACCTCGGCGCTCATACCGGGAACAATGTCTTTGCCGCCGGTGCCATCGAGAGTAACAATGACGGGAATGCGCTGGCTGACTTTGGTGAAGTTGCCGCTGGCATTGTCCTCGGTGGGCAACAGGGAGAACTGGCCTGCCGCCGCCTGCACAATCTGCTGCACGTGGCCGCTAAAGCTGGTATCGCTATAGGCATCAATATGGATATCGACCGCCTGTCCGTTGCTCACGTTGTTGATGGCGTTCTCATCCACATAGGCCGTCACCGTCAGGTTGCTCAGGTTGGCCACCTGCACGATTGTCAGGCCAGGGGCCACCGCCTGGTTCTGCACGGCGGAGACCGCCACGATAGTGCCGCTAATCGGGCTCGTCACATCTAGCGCGGTCGGCGTGCTCGTGCCACCGGTCGCGGTCGTTGCCGTGGCTGGTGTGATGGAGCCGATGGTTTGCCCCGCGCTCACCGTGTCCCCTTCCTTGACGCTCAGGGTTGATAATGTGCCTGCCGCCACCGCGCTGACGTTGACCATCTGGCCCGTCACCTGCGCATCGTCGGTACCATAATAGGCGTAGTTGTTGTAAACCCAGTAGGCGATGCCGCCGCCGATGGCGAGCAGGGCCAGTGTAATCAGCAATGGAACCAGAATCATACGACGCATGATAGTCTCTCCTTATCAATTTCCTGAATGAACTATACTGATGAGTTCGTAGTGGATGCCATCACAGGATGGCATCCTGATAGCTAGC
>DASTKE010000859.1:0-2163 GCA_035716105.1 Ktedonobacteraceae bacterium
AGCCAGGTGCCGCCTGCTGGCATTCCTGTTTCGTCTCTCCCGCTAACTGTGACATAATGGTAGGGCTACTATACTGCACCTACATTGTCACAATACAGACTTTGTCATAAGGAGACACGCCTGTGGAGCTATTGCGCACACCTGATGAACGATTTGCCAACCTGCCTGGCTATTCCTTTCCACCGCACTACATCGAAGTGAATGGCTTGCGCATCCACTATATTGATGAAGGGCCAGCTGATGCTGTACCTGTATTGCTATTGCATGGCGAACCCTCATGGAGCTATCTCTATCGCAAGATGATTCCGATTATCGCTGCTGCTGGCTATCGTGCTATCGCGCCCGACCTGCCCGGCTTTGGGCGCTCTGACAAACCGGCGCAACGCGAGGACTATACCTATCAGCGCCTTGTCGATTGGATGAGCGGCTTTATTCAGAGGCTGGACATGCAGCACATTACGCTTGTCTGTCAGGACTGGGGCGGATTGATCGGCCTGCGCATGGCAACGGAACAAGCCGAGCATTTTGCCCGCGTGGTTGCTGCCAATACGGGGCTGCCCACCGGAGATCAGAATATGGGTGAGGCGTTCCTGGCCTGGCAGCGCTACTCGCAAACGGTGCCAAACTTTCATGCTGGTGGCATCGTCAAGGGTGGCTGTGTCAGCGATCTCACACCCGAAATCGTCGCCGCCTATGATGCGCCTTTCCCGGAAGATCGCTACAAGGCTGGAGCGCGCCAGCTTCCCACGCTCGTTCCCACCTCGCCCGATGATCCCGCCGCGCCTGCTAATCGCAAAGCCTGGGAAGCGTTGTCACGCTGGGAAAAGCCCTTCCTCACGGCGTTCAGCGACTCCGACCCCATCACTCGCGGCGCTGATCGCCTCTTCCAGCATATTGTACCCGGCGCGAAAAACCAGCCACACACCACCATCACCGGTGCTGGCCACTTCCTCCAGGAAGACAAAGGCCCAGAACTCGCCCAGGTCGTTGTCGATTTTATTGGGCGAACATCCTGACGAAGACAAGCGATAGCCCATAAGCCAACCGTTACAGTTGGCTTATGAGCCATCGCTTGTCTTCGTCAGGATGTTCGTCTTACCCGCGAAAAATCCTGCGGATGAGGCGGGTCGCCACTGCAATCGCAATGGCCTCCATAAGCAAGCCCCGCAGCCCTAACCGATTTCGTTTCGCCATGTTGATACCCTCCTGTCTGATCGTACTGTATCACGTTATTTCATTGTGCCTTTATTTTGTAATTATGTCAAGCTCTCAGCGCGCTAAACACAAACATTCCACCTCTATCACGTTTCACATCAGCGCTATGCTACAATGAAAGAAAGCTACTTTATACGACAAAGTGAGGAAAGCACTATGCTTGATATTGTGGAACTTAACCCGCCTGCCGTCCTGAAAGACATGGAAGAGGCAACAAGGGCCATTGATTTTACGATGGGTTCTGACGCGCAGACCGGCTCGCTGTTGCGCACGCTCGCAGCCAGCAAGCCAATCGGTACGCTGCTTGAGCTTGGCACCGGAACGGGCCTGGGAACCGCCTGGATACTGGACGGCATGGGACCGCAGGCGCAGTTGATTACGGTCGATAGAGGCGAAACCGCTCCGGCAGTCGCCAGGGGCTTCTTGAGCAGCGATCCGCGAGTGACCTTCTATACGGGAGATGGAGCCGAGTTCCTCAAAACGATGCGCGAACAGGGCCGCTTATTCGATTTCATCTTCGCGGACATGCATCCTGGCAAGTTTGCACAGATCGACGACGCGCTGGCGCTGCTCGCTCCCGGCGGCATCTACGTCATCGATGACCTGCTGCTCCTGACCTCATGGAAAGAGGAACATGCGCTCCTCGTTCACCGCCTCATCTCAACGCTGGAACAGCGGACAGACCTGCGTATCACCAAACTGAACTGGTCCACCGGATTGATTGTGGCGACAAAGATAGCCTGATGGAGAAATGCAGCATGTACGCACGCACAACAATCGCGCAATTCTACCCCGGCACAACCGACGAAGCGCTGCATATCCTCAAAGATATCATGCTGCCTCGTGCCAGAGAGCAGCACGGCTTCAAGGATGCGCTCATCTTGCGCCATCCCGAAAAGGAGCAGGGCATCATCATCACCATCTGGGAAACCGAGACCGACCTGCTAG
>DASTKE010000860.1:0-9904 GCA_035716105.1 Ktedonobacteraceae bacterium
GCATCGCTATTCAGCACCTCGTAGTATTCTCCCGCGTTCGGTACACCTAATCGGTAGCCATGACGCGGTATAGGAGTAAAATTGCAGACAAAGATGAGCGTCTCCTCCTCGTTTTTGCTGCGGCGCAGAAAAGACACGACGCTATTGTCAGAATCGTGTACATCGATCCAGGAGAAACCCTGTGGATCAACGTCGAGTTCGCTCAGGGCGGGTTCACTCTGATAAAGCATGTTGAGATGGCTCAGGTAATCACGCAATTGGGCATGGCGTGGATCGCTGGGTGGTGAGAGCAGGTGCCAATCCAGGCTTTGCGCGAAGTTCCACTCGCTCCACTGCCCAAACTCGCCGCCCATGAAGATCAGTTTTTTACCGGGATGACCCCACATATAGCCGAAGAAGGCGCGCAGATTGGCGAACTTCTGCCAGATATCGCCGGGCATTTTATTTAACAATGAGCCTTTGATATGCACAACCTCATCGTGAGAGAGCGGCAGCACAAAGTTCTCGGAGTAGGCATACATGAGTGAGAAGGTGATCAGATTATGATGATAGCGCCGGTAGATGGGATCAAGATGCATGTACTCCAACATATCATGCATCCAACCCATATTCCACTTGAGGCTAAAGCCCAGACCACCGACATACGTTGGGCGAGTCACCAGCGGCCACGAGGTTGATTCCTCAGCGATAGTGAGCGTCCCAGGCACTTCCGCGTATACAGCTTCATTTAGTTGGCGCAGGAAATCAACGGCTTCCAGGTGCTCGCGCCCACCGTACTGGTTGGCGACCCACTCGCCAGACTTACGCTGGTAATCGAGGTACAGCATAGAGGCCACAGCATCGACGCGCAGGCCATCGATATGGTACTCGCGCAGCCAGAACAGCGCATTGGCGACGAGGAAATTTTTGACCTCGCTGCGCCCGTAGTCGAAGACCAGTGTTCCCCAATCCTTATGTTCACCCTTGCGTGTATCCTGGTATTCGTAGAGGTGGGTGCCATCAAAGTAATTCAGCGCGGTGCCATCCTTGGGGAAGTGAGACGGCACCCAGTCCAGAAAGATGCCAATACCCTGCTGGTGCAGGTAATCCACGAAGTATTGGAAATCCTCCGGTGTGCCGTAGCGGCTGGTGGGAGCATAATAGCCCGTGACCTGGTAGCCCCACGAACCATCATAGGGATATTCAGTAACCGGCAACAGTTCGATATGTGTGAAACCCATCTCTTTGACGTAGGCAGCCAGAGCAGGGGCCAGTTCGCGATACGTCATGTAGCGGTCTTCTTCTTCGGCTCCCTCGACATGTCGCTCAGGGATGTGCCGCCATGACCCCAGCTGTACCTCGTAGACGGAGATAGGCGAACTGAGCTGCTGGTGTTCGGGACGCTGCTGCACCCACTCACTGTCGTGCCACTGGTACTGGTGGATATCGGCGACGATGCTGGCTGTTTTTGGACGTAGCTCGTCAGCAAAGGCATAGGGGTCGGTCTTGTCGACCGAGTAGTTATTGAAACGGGAGTAAATGGCATATTTATAGAGATCGCCGACCTTCGCTCCCGGTACAAACGTTTCCCATACCCCCAGATCATGATGGCGCAGGTGTAGAGGGTTCGCGCTGCGGTTCCAGCCGTTAAAGTTTCCGATCACTGAGACAGCCTGGGCATTCGGCGCCCAGACCGCGAAATGTACGCCTGCCACTCCATTCACAACGCGAGGATGCGCCCCCATCTTGTCATAGATGCGGTAATCCCTGCCCTGCCCGAATAGATAGAGATCGTAGTCACTAAAAATGGATGGCTCATCCTGTCCCTGCTCTTCTATCGCAGTAACATCCACCGGATTCTTCTGTTCATGTTCGTGCTGATCTGATGCTGCCATAAGCAATATCCTCGCTGGGAATGTGTGAAGGATTTTCCTTCACTCCCCTTCTAGCATAGCATATCTGGGAAGCAATTTCTGACGGTACATGATTGGCGTACACTATCATAGCTTCCCTGCCAACTCCCCTCCCTGGGGTACTATATTTCTTACCTTGAGAAGGTCTATATCATATTATATTTTAGGCCGAAAAACAATCAGGGGAATGTAACCTGCTCGCGTATGTATCCTCAGAAGAACACAACCCTTTTTGGCTCGTGAACCAGAAGAAGAAGGTGAAATATGATGTATATCAGACGTGCTTTTCCCATCATTCTTGCACTTTTCATGGTAATGGTACTTGCCGCGTGTGGTAGCTCCACGAGTACCAGCACTGGGAGCAGCAGCAACTCGACTTCTACGCAAGCGGTTGCCACTCCTACCACAGCCAGTCCCAGTCCCACTGCAACCAGTTCCGGCTCTACCTCCACGGCCCTTGTGAAAACTGCGACGGCAACCGTCGGCGGAAAGTCAGAGACGATCTTGACCGATGCTCAGGGCAAGACGCTCTACTACTTCACAGCGGACACTGCCACCACATCTGCCTGCACAAGCAGTTGCGCACAGACGTGGCCTCCCTTGCTCTCAACTGGTTCGGGCGCGCCGACAAGCGCGAGCACGCTTCCCAGCAAGCTGAATGCAGAAACAACAGCCAATGGAAACCAGGTGACATACAACGGACACCTGCTCTACACGTACGCTGGCGATAGCGCTCCAGGCGATACAAAGGGCGAGGGTCTGTTTGGCAAATGGTTTGTTTGCACGCCCGGTCTGAAATAAACCGGAAGATATCCCCTCTACGTGCGCTGCTCTGTTTACGCCGTGGGCCACTCTCTCACATGAGAGAGTGGCCCACAGTGATGTTCTTTCCGTTATCGTCGTCACATTTGCCATTCATGAGACGTGATGCTACCATATCACGTGTATCTTTTATCTTCGTGCCGTCAGACCTCTTGCTTGGGCTAAGGGGATGGAAGGCACACTTGATTCAGAACATATCATAAGAGGCAATAGAAAGGATGTAGATTATGACGCTTGACTTAAAAAATATTCGCGAGCGCCTTGAAGCGAAGCGCGCCGAGTTACGAAACGAAGCTGGTACGCTGGATTCGCAGGCTCATCCCGCGCCGGTGGATTATATCGAGGCGAACGAGGGACTGAAAGACGAGGCAGATGATGCCGTCGATCTGGAACAAATAGAGAAAAATCGGGCGATTCTCGTCAACGAAAATGCGCTTCTGATGCAGGTGGAGGAGGCTCTCAAGCGGCTTGACAACGGCACCTATGGCACCTGTATCATTTGCGGCAAACCGATTCCTGAGAAGCGGCTGGAAGCGATTCCCTGGGCTTTGCTGTGCGTTGAGGACGAGGAGCAATTGGAGGCCAGGAATCTGAGCATTCAAGACTACCTGTTCGAGCAGAGCAATATGCGCGACCCCTATGATCAAGGGAAGTTTTCGCGGGACGATCTGCTGCTGTAAAACAAAGCCTTTTCAATCGGTGGGGAATCAGGTACAATAGGCACACACACATATGTAGCGCCGACGAAAGGAAGAACCCATTACTGTGAAAGCAAGTCGCGCACGTCTCTATGACGCATTGGCTCTGCTGACCGCCATCGTTGTGATTGTCCTCGACCAGTGGACGAAAGCGCTGGTTGTACAATACCTGAGTCCGCCAGACAGCGGTCACCTTGTTTCGTTGATTGGTGATTACCTGACGCTGGACTACGTTCAAAATAGCGGGGCTGCCTTTAGCATGTTCACCAATACGCCCTTGCTGGCTATACTGATCGTCGTGGCTATCGCGGTCATCGTCTACCTATACCTGCGTGTGCTCAACACGGGATCGCTGGCTTTGAAGCTGATTTTCGGCATGATCCTTGGCGGAGCAGCAGGCAACCTGATCGATAGGATTCATCATGGTGGCTACGTGGTCGATTTTGTGTTTTTCCGCATTCCACAGATTGGTTTTCAATTTGCCGTCTTTAATCTTGCAGATGCATCTATCTCTGTTGGTGTCGTCCTGCTCTTCGTCTACATCCTCTTTGGAAGCTGGCGGCAAACAGGAGAGCACACTGATGAGAAAACAGAAGACGAGCACGATGTGGCCGTAAAGCAGACGACGAATGGGAGTGGAGCGTTACGTTCCACCGAGCAAGATGTCTGAGCTAGCTTCCAACCATCAACAGCAGTTTCCTATCGCGGCTGCCGAAGCTGGCCAGCGACTCGATCGTTATCTGGTGGCTGCGCTGCATGGTCTTTCACGCAGCGGAGTGCAACAGTTAATTGAAGAAGGCCATGTGCTCGTCAATGGGCGGCGGAGCAAGCCGGGTTACGTGCTGCGCCCAGGCGACGAGGTGCAAGTGTTGCAGGTAAACAGGGCAATTGCTGTCAACCTTCAACCACAGTCGTTGCCACTGGACATTGTCTACGAGGATGACGATCTACTGGTTATCAACAAGGCGGCGGGCATGGTCGTTCACCCTGCACCCGGACACGCGGATGATACACTCGTGAATGCCCTGCTGGCGCGCTATCCCGAGATGCGCGCCAGCGCTGGCGAAGAGGATGTGCGTCCAGGCATTGTGCATCGCCTGGATAAAGATACCTCCGGCCTGCTTATTGTGGCAAAGAATGCTCGCACTCAGGCGGCTCTGATCGAGCAGATGAAGGAACATCAGATCATCAAGCGCTACCTGGCACTGGTAGAGGGCGTTGTTTCACTCGATCAGGGCAGCATCGATGCTCCTATTGGGCGCGACCCGCGTCATCGCCAGCAGATGGCTATTACATCCGTGGGCAGTCGGGAGGCGCGGACGCATTTTCGTGTCCTCCAACGCTTCAAACACCACACGTTGTTATTGATCCAGCTTGAGACGGGACGCACCCACCAGATACGTGTTCATCTAAAAGCCATCGGTCATCCCGTCGTCGCAGACTCTACCTATGGGGCAACTCACGCTCATCAGAAGCTGGTTCTGAACCGCCAGTTTTTGCATGCTTACCAACTCTCCTTCTCTCACCCCATCTCCGGGGCGTTGCTTGAACTGGAAGCTCCCCTGCCTCCTGACATGCAAAACGTGTTGGACAGGCACGATGAATTTTCGTTATAGTCCCTTGAACATCCTCAGCCCGTCATGGTATAATATCCATGAGCAGATGACACCAACATTTCACTGAATATGGCCTCTGTAAGCGTCTCTTACAACAGACATTTCAACCGTTCGCCAGCAGAAAACTCCTTTTTATGACCCATATGGGTTAGTTCCATTGTGTTTTCTTTGACTTTTCTACCCATTTTGCTATTCTTGATAGCGTATATTGAAATCATTGATTTGAACTTATGTTCGACTCTCGCTGACATTGACGTAGCAGGGCGTTTACGTGGAGGTAGGGGTAGAAGCGATCTTCCCTCTGGCTCAGCATAGGTGCGGGGTATTTCTTCACACGGAAGAACGAGGCTACAGCTTGAGAGGAAAGGAGCACAATAGTATGCCAATGCTTGAAACAAGTGATAAAATTGCGCCCCGCAGTGCTTTCCGACATCGTCCGATTGCAGATGATGCCGCGAAGCCAGGGAAGCGTTCGACCGCCAGCCCGATTACGCCGATAGCGCAGCGCGCTCATCGTCCCCGACCGGTGCCGATAGCAGCGGATAGAGATACGCAGGTAGAGGTGGATGAATGGCAGCGAAGCGGGGATGACGAAGAGGGCGCTGTTCCAACGATGAAACAGCGGATCAGTGCAAAACCGAAGCCATTTCCTACAACGCCGCGTCCGAAAGCGATTCCGACAAAGTGGGCATTTCTACGTCATGCGCACCCTTTGTTGTACCTGGGGATCGGCATGTTGATCATGCTGGCACTCTGGGTCGCCATCATGGGAGTAGGCAACTGGGTCACGACGACGATGGATAACCTGCACTATGGCTATCCGCGCACGTACCAGATTGATGCATTTGTAGGTCACAACGAAGCGTCGGGAACGCCCAGTCACTTTATTGCCATCAACCTGCATGGTCACATCGAAGTTATCGAGTTACCCGGTGGCGATGCATCCCATTCGCGTATCTATGTTGGCCCGCAACTATTCGGCCCCGGTAGTGACCTGGTGCCGGTGACGTTGAGTTTCATGGATGTGAATGGCGATCATAAGCCGGATATGATTATCAATCTTCAGGGGTCGCAGATCGTCTATATCAACGATAACGGCGGCTTCCGCCCCCTGCTTCCCAGTGAGCGCCACCAGGTAGAACAGTTTTTACGGCAGCATCAACACTAGCATGCAGGTGGCCAGGACTGCCAGTCCTGGCCACCTGCATGCTAGTGTTGATGCTGCTGTAGTATTAGCTGAAAATCCGGCGCGCTGGCTCGACGGAGAGAGAGTGCAACAGGGCGATGCTGCGCGAACGATGGTAATATGCCCCCGCTTTTGCCGCCTCGTCTATCGCTCGTGTCACCTGGTCTCGTGCATCGCCGTATTCACCAACCCTGGCGGCATAGTCAGCTTGATCGAACAGCAGGTCGGCAGCCATATAGTGATCGTCCATGCTTAAGACGTGTTCAACGGCAGCCTCGGCGTATGTGCGCGAATGAGGATAGTCACCCTGTATTCGCGCGATCTCCATTCGCAGCTCTGTACTTACAAAATCATCACTACCAGGCTCACTGCTAGTTGCGGAAAGGGAGAAAAGACGCAGACTCTCACTAAGATCACTATAGGCATGTTCAATATCACCGGTGATACGCCGGTAGAAGCCGCGCAGGTACAACCCCTGGAATACTTCACAGGGCTCCTCTGCCTGTTGCAGCCGTTGCAGATAGGCTTCGACGAGCTGCTGCGCGGCGTCAAGCTCGCCTTGCATATGAGCGAGATGTGCCAGAAATGAGTACGATACCCAGAGATGAGCAGGTACAGGACCGCTGAGGGAGCTTGCAACCTCCACACTTTCTTCCAGTGTACGCCGCGCACGGGCAAACTCGCCCCGGTGCAAAAAGAGAATGCCGAGGCGATTCAGAAAGCAGACCATACTGCTGCGATCCTGAACCTGCCGACTGGCATAGATGCCATAGAGGAGCATACTCTCTACTTCTCGCGATGCAGAGTAATGAACCATGCTGAAGGAGGTAAGCACATGCGCGAAACGCACCACATTTCCATAGTTTTGTGCATTCCATGCCTGCTTAAAAGCGGATAGCAAAAAGTCTCTCTTACGCTTGAGCCGATCTCCATCTGCATGATATTGCTCCATATATTGGAGCGCATAGCGTTGGATATTCTGGCGTGTAAGACCCACAGACACCTGATCGAGGTCTTCCAGGCGTTTCAGCGCGTAGGCACGCAGTAAAGGAGGAAGGGCATAGCGAGGAAAATTGTGCTGAAACGCCTGCGTATGATCGACCAGAGAAGATGATGCGGTAAGTGCATCGTCCGGTACCAGTTCAAGCAGCGAATGACGCACAAACTGTCCCAACTCTGCCGCCGTTGTTGCCAGTTGTGGCAGATCGACAAACGTATCTGTAGCTGCCTGGGATATCGGCTGCGTGTCTTCGAGCAGTGACAAACCATGCTCAGGAAGCAGCAGGATCCCCGTTTTAGGGGATGGAGCGGGATTTTCTGGCATATGCATCGCAGCCACGTGTTCCAGATCAAATAGCGGAACATCTAAGGTGGACAGCAAGACAAAGCGCCTCTGCATCTCGCTTCCGAGTGGTGCAAGTGCCTCGGCCAGCATCGCATACAGCTCATGCTCTCCATCCAGCAGACTATCGAGAGGTTGCTGAGACACGTGGGTGGCAAGCAGGAAGAGCGGAATGCCCTTTGTCACAATGGCGGTGGCGGCAATTTCGAGCGCCAATGGATGATAACCTACCGCCGCGCAAATCTGTTCCGCGTAGATAAGTTCCTGCTCTTGCAGTTGCTGCCCTACAAGAAATGCAAAAAGTTCGAGCGCGTCAGATGGTTTGAGCGCTGTGAGATGGAGATGGTGGGATACCAGCGCAGACGTAGGCATATAGCGGCTTGTGATGAGCACGGCACAATGCTCTCGCCTGTTGCGGTTCCCATCCTTGCTTCTCTGCGCGCCCGCGCTACCATAGGAAACCAGCACCTCCAACGCACGACGGAGAGGGAAATCGGCACTCACGTCATCGAGGAAGAGCAAGACACGCTTGTTTGCCAGAGCGAGACGCGCATGATCGATAGCGCCCGCCAGATTATTTGCCTGCACAGGATCGGGCGATGCCAGGGAAGCAGGAACGCTGTTCCGGTGTGAACGCTGCCGACGAGCCGATGGAGCAGGAGTATCACCAGGTACCAGGCTCCCGGGTTTGCTCAGCACCCTGGCAAGCTCTTGAAGCAAAGAGATTAAACCCTCCTCGTCCCGCCGACCGGTGCCGGTCAGCGTGATGATGCCATCGGGAAAGAGTTGCGCATAGGCATACTGGTTGGAGACCAGGCGATGCAGGGCTTCAGATGCCAGGACGCTTTTTCCCACTCCCGCCATACCGGTAACGACGCATGTATCAATGTCAGGATTGCCAAGCGCACGAAGAAGTTCATCCAACCCGGCTGTTCTTCCAACAACATGTGAGGGACGAGGGGGTAACAGTAACGGTGCGGGAGTAGTGAATGCCGCCAGATAACCGTTTAAGCGGTGTATCTGTTCGGTTTCCTCGCCGCTTAGTTCGCTGAGGCGTGCGGCACGCAGATAGGCTTGCACGTCACGCGGCGTTTTACAAAGAAGCCAGGCAAGCGCCAGCACTCGCTGTCGCACCGTCTTTCTGAAGGGGTAGGCAAAATGACCGGCCTCCAGCCGTGCGAGAAAATCCTCAGAAATTTCATACCCATGCAACATCGGATTCTGGCGACTTGCCTCCACCAGTGAACGCTGACTTGGCAAACCTACTGAACGGCGTCGCTCGCTCAACCATCGTCCAAATTGGAGTGCATCCATAGTATGCCTCGTATCTCCCAGTTTTACATATATATTTCCTTCGATATTACGTATACGTACAGGTGTTTCATCTCCTTTACTTACGTCATGAAACGGACAAAAATCACCATTGCGGAGGTCAGCAATATTGCTGGTTTCTGAGCGTTGTGAAAAGCCTTTTTAAGCCGATGGTGGCGAAGAGAGAGGGGAGGAATGAGGCCGAGAGGCAGTATCACGAATGTGTAGAGTACCCGGCAAGAGTAATACTCTACATTTTGTTGTCCATAGCCAGGTGTGTACGTTGATTACCGCATCAGATTCAGTAATCGTTGGCCTGCACAATAACTGCAAAATCGGCTACTCATTCCTCTTGCAGCATAGCGCAAAACACTCGGCCCTGCCGCGGAAGGCCGGGCGCTGAGTGCGGAAACAGTGCGGAAAATTGAAGATTATACCGGCGATTATTTGATGGAGACGACCTGGCCATCCGTCATCGTCTTCAAATCGCCTGGCGTGAGACGAAAGACGGCGTGGGGCGTTCCGGCTGCGGCCCATATCTCCGTGTGCTGCAATAAATCCTCGTCAACAAAGGTTTGTATAGGCTCCGCGTGTCCAAGCGGAGGAACACCACCTACAACAAAGCCGGTGTGCTGCCGGACGAAATCGGCGTTAGCCTTCTCAATCTTTTCACCTATCAGCGTCCCCAGGCGCTTTTCGTTGACCCGATTGGAGCCGCTGGCAACAACCAGTACGGGTTTGCCCGTCTCTTTGCCCTTAAATACCAGCGATTTCACGATCTGCTCCACGCTGCAGCCAACTGCCTGCGCGGCTTCAACGGCGGTGCGCGTCGAGCCGGGCAACTCAACAACCTCGCAGGAGAAACCCAGTTTTTGTAAACTATCCTGAACCTTTTGCGCGCTTGAACTCAGTGCTTTTTCCATATACATCACCTTACAGTTACATTTTGCCTTCCATTGTACCATTGTACCATAACGTGTATAGCCTCCTATCAGGAGCGGAGGGTACTGCAATGGCGTCTGAACATCACCGGTGAT
>DASTKE010000861.1:0-2610 GCA_035716105.1 Ktedonobacteraceae bacterium
CGACCCGCGCAAGTTTGGGCGCGTTGAACTGTGGCCGTGCGAGCAGGAGGCGGAGGCGCTGCAAGGGCTGGGGCCGGAGCCGCTGGGTGACGAGTTTACGGTAGAATGGCTGGCAACCGCGCTGGCTGGCCGCAGGAGCGCCATCAAGCCAACGCTGTTGTCTCAAGAGATCGTGGCTGGCCTCGGCAATATCTACGCCGACGAGGCTTTGTACGATGCATTCATTCATCCCCTGCAACCGGCAAACTCGCTGACGCAGGAAGAGATCGAGCGCCTGCGCATGGGTATTATTCGGGTACTGGCGGGCGGCATCGCGCACGGCGGCACGTCCTTTAGCGATTATCGCGACCTGTGGGGCGAAGCTGGCGAGAACTACGATCACGTGCGCGTCTATCATCAAGAGGGGAAGCCCTGCGAACGCTGCGGCACCCTGATCGAGCGCAAGGTGATTGCGCAGCGCTCCGCGCATTTCTGTCCCGGCTGCCAGCAACTTAGATTGGTGTGAAAAACGCTGGCTGACAATGAATCGAGCCGGAATGTCCCGGCACGTTGGTGAAGGATACATCAACAGTCGCGGGTACATTGACAGGCTGGCGATCTCCCAGCGGTAGTTGGAACGTCACATATCCCCCACTATCGCTGTTCGGCTGATCTTCTAATTGCACATCGCCGCTTTGAAAATGGACGATCGCCGTCGCGTTTGCCCCGCTGACTCCTGCCACGTTCTTCGTCAGACGGGCGTAAATGGTGATTGTTGAGCCTGGACCGGGTGTGTTGTTGGATGACCACGCGCCACAGGCGTAGGTGGCTTCCGTAGGAACCGGTGATATCTGCGCTTGAAACGAAGGATTGATCGTGACTGTCTTCGCTGATTGTGGCTGGGCGGAGCTTGTTACCGGGCCGCAAGCCGCCAGTATGAGCAGGAATCCGACCGCGATTATACACAGGGAAATACGCTGAATTATCTTCACCTTTTCAGGACCTCATTTCAGAAATGTGTGCCATCTTATCGTATATAATAACGCACGGCTATCCCTTCAGGATACTTGAAGACTGCTCGTTGCTGCGCAACAGGCGCGTTGAATGCCTTGCTCTACGAACATTGCCAAGGAAGGAGCAAACATATATTTGGAGGCTTCAGTACAGTATATCATAGGTGGCTGTTACTTTAGGGGTATGTTGGTACGTAATGGAATTGTACATCGTCTCGTTGCTAGCCTTGCTCATAGTGGGGAAACTGTGTTAAACTATGTCTGGTTGGAAAACTCCCAGAATACTGTTTGTTTAAGTAAAACTTTATCGAGGTACTACATCCCGTGGATTCTCATGCCCGTGACGAGTTGGATTTGTTGAGTCAATGGTTCCAGGAAGATTCGTTTGAGCAAACGACCGGGAGGAACGAGCGAGCGGGCGGCGAAGGCCGTGGAGAACAGAGTGCAACGCTACCCGATTCACCATCACACGGCATGCAGCACTATAAGGGGAATGATATCTTACCGGCAGTCGAGACTCGCCCCGACCCTGGGCGCGAGTTTCGCAAAGGTGCACCGGAAGTTATCTTAGGCGAAACAAAGGAGACGGCGCAGATCATCACGATGGCGCAGGGCTTACTGGCCGGGAGCGGGCGGGCGATTATCAGCCGCGTACGTCCTGAGGCGGTACAGCCGTTGCACGAGGCGTTTCACGACTACACGGTCAGTGTGCGTGAGGCGGCGCGGGCGATGGTCATCTACCGGCCTGACTACGTGCGGCGCAGTACAGGTGGGCTGGTGGGCGTCATTAGCGCGGGGACATCCGACATCCCGGTCGCGGAGGAGGCGGCGCTTATCGCGGAAGAGATGGGCTGTCGCGTCACGTGTATTTACGATGTCGGCGTTGCCGGGCTGCATCGGTTGATGCACCCATTGCGCGAACTCCTTACAGCCGGTGTGGACGCCATTATCGTCGTCGCCGGCATGGATGGTGCATTACCATCGGTGGTTGCAGGGCTGGTTCCTGTGCCTGTCATTGGCCTGCCAACTTCGATTGGCTATGGCATGGGCGGCAAAGGGGTTGCCGCATTACTTGCGATGTTACAAACATGTGCGCCCGGTCTCTCTGTTGTCAATATCGACAACGGCGTTGGCGCGGGCATTACGGCGGCACTGATTGCCAACCGTGTCGCACATGCGCGGGAACATCCATCGTCGTAGGGAAGCAGCGAGGTGTTCTGTTGTGTGCGGAATGTCTCACCGCTGTGTCCGTTGGGAATATGTGGTAGTTCGAGTAAAAGAGAGGCGGGACTTTCTATGGCAAATAACAAACGCGGACCCGAACCGGGATCGCAGAAGGCAAAACATGGTGGCCAGGCAGTGCGTGAAAAGTATGGCCCCGAATTCTATTCTCGCATCGGCAAGAAGGGCGGGGAGACCGTGAAGGAGAAGCGCGGCCCTCAGTTCTACGCTGAGATCGGGAAAAAGGGCGGTGAGTCGACCAAGCGCCAGCAGGGTTCTGAGTTCTATTCGCGGATCGGTAAGAAGGGTGGAGAGCGGGGACGTATCTCTGCTGCCCCCGAAAGAGAATGATCGTTGTGCGCATACAAGCGACGCGGGGATGGAAGGCAACAGCCTT
>DASTKE010000862.1:0-2554 GCA_035716105.1 Ktedonobacteraceae bacterium
ATGGGGGATACAAAAGAAGCTATCTGGACACGTCAGAACCATCAATGGGCACTCGCCGAGTACCACAAAGCGGTGGAAAATATCAGAGCTTCAAACGGCATACCGGGCCAGGCGCAGGTTCATGAGCTTACGGCTCGTATAACACGGCTAGGCATAAGTAAAGGTGAGGCAGCTATTATCGAAAAGCAAATCCTGGGGGATACAAAAGAAGTTCTCTGGGAACGTCAGCGCCACCAGAATGCGCTTAACGAGTATCGCGCCATCGTAAGTCAGATCTGGGAGATGAACAGGACACTAACCCAGGCGCAGGTCAACGAACTTGCTAGCCAGATAATGAGATTGGGCTTGAGCCGTGATGAGGCCGCGGTCGTCGAACGCCAGATTATGGGGGACAAAAAAGAAGCCATCTGGAAAAACATCCAGTTCCAGCAACAACATCAGAATGCGCTCAATGAGTACCGGACCATCGTAGGCCAGGCATGGAAACCGAACGGGATGCTCACACAGAGGCAACTCCTTGATCTTACTGCTCATGCAAGGAGACTGGGTCTGGGCCAGAATGAGGCAGCGACCATTGAACGTGAAATCATGGGCAATATGAAAGAAGCGCTCGCGGAACCCCCAACTCAGTCTGAGCGGAGCAAACCTGGTTGGAAATGGTCCGCATCGAAGGTTTTTGCGCTCATCCTTCTCGTTTTCTGCGCCCTTGCTACTATCGGCGGCTTCTCTTCTTCCAGTCCCGCTAGCGGTATTCTCTTTCTTATACTGACGGTGTTATGCCTGATATGGTTCCGTCGTAAGCCAAAGCCGCCCATATCAGACCAGCAAGTGAATAAGCCACCTGCTCAACAATAAAAAGGGGATAACGGCAGATGAATAGCTTCCAACTACAATTAGTGGAAGTACTGCGCCACACGGGAGAACGTCTACGGAAAGCAGGTTTTCCAGGCGAACTTGCGGTACAAATGGAACGCCTGGCAACAGAGGTATCTCAGTCCTGTGTGGTAGCTGTCGTGGGCAAGGTGAAGGCTGGCAAGAGCACGTTTATCAACGCATTGCTGGGTGACGATTTAGCAAAGGTGGGTCCAACCGAGACTACAGCAACCATAAACTACTTTCGCTATGGAACACCTCATCCCGATTATCCGGTGCGCTGCTACTGGCGAAGCGGCAACGTTACGGACGAAACGCGCAAATTCCTGGATGATCTTCAGGGCAATGACCTTGAAACGTTGCGGAGGGCGGATAGCATCGATCACCTGGAATACCACGTCCAGAACCGATACCTTGAGCAGATCATTCTGGTTGATACTCCTGGTACAGGAGCAGTCGTCGAAGAACACCAGAATCGTACCGCCGATTTTTTACAACTCTATCACCAGTTGCGTCACCGGCACGATCAGGAAACACAGCACATCGGCAGCAAAGCGGACGCTGTGATCTACCTGATTGGCGAAACGGCACGAGTGAACGATCTGGCATTTCTTGACGAATTTAGACTGGTGACGCAAGGTCAGGCGCGCTCTCTCAATGCCATCGGCGTGATGGCGAAAATTGATCTTAATCCTGAGATCATTGAACGCCGCGAAGCACTGGCAAAAAAAATCGCGGAGCAGTTGCAAAACGACTTGAATAAGGTGATTCCTGTATCGGCTGGCATTCAGAGGACACTGGACAATTTGCTGGCACAGGAGCAAGCCGACTTGAAACAGTTCATAACAACACTTCGTCGTATTCCACCTGAAACCCTGGATGAACTTTTATCGGACGCGGAACTGTACCTGGAATTGGATTGTCCGCTATCCTCTGCTGAGCGTAAGCAGCTACGGGGTGAAATGCCGTGGAAGGTGTTTACTACGATTGCCAGTATAGCTGCTGATCCGGCCCTTGATCTATCAATGATCGTTGAAAAGCTACAGGCAATCGCCGGATTTACCGAGTTGCATGAAGTGCTCGATCAGCATTTCGTGAGAAGAGGCGGTTTGCTTCGCAGTTATCGCATTGTTAATGATGCGCTTAAGGTGCTCAACAAGGTGAAATTCACGTACCTGCCCGCGAACCAGAGGCGTGAAGCCGAAAATACAATCAGAAGAAAGCGCCTGCTGGCTTTCATTCAACAAGTCCAGCATGTTAATCCGGTGGCCGCGAAAGAACTTGAGACGTTCATCTGGGAACATTTGTCTCCCCGTACAGATATCAAGCAAGTGGTAGAAGAAATGGAGCGAGAAATTGGCCGTATCAAATACGAGCTTGAGGACCATAATACGGATTTTGAAGCTCTTGTCTTGATGGAAAACGATACTACGCTGTTTCTGCCAGAAGAGCTGCACGAACTACAACCTCTTTTTGGCCTCTATGGTTTAGAGATCGAAAAGCGCGTGCCGCTTCCGGTGAACTCACGTCAAATACTCTCCTACTTAGGAAAAAGACAGCAATACTGGGACCAGAAAAGCCAGCACGGGCGAAAAACGATAGTACGCGCAGTTGCCCAACAAGCAGTGCGCCGCTACGGTTTGATCGTTGACGCACTGCTCCAAAATGCTGAGGATAATCC
>DASTKE010000863.1:0-4641 GCA_035716105.1 Ktedonobacteraceae bacterium
GTGTGGCTCGCCACACACCTGCCAGCGCCTCCATTCGTTTCACAAATCACTCACTTGAGAGCTCCGGCGAGGGGAGCGTTCTGGCTGGCCTGGGTGACGGAAGGCTGATCCATGCCTCCGGCATTGAACCATTGCGCCGCCAGCTTGATGCCTGCGCGCAGATCGACCTGCGGCTCGAAGCCCAGTTCGCGGCGAGCCTTCTCGACGCTGTGCCGGTTGTCGCTGCCGAACATCAGCGCGCCTAGCTGCGTCACCACCGGCTTCGTGCGGGTGAGGCGGGCGACGACCTTCTCGGCTACGATGGCCCCGTAGTAGATGGGCAGGTAAGGCAGGTGCAGCGTGGGCCGCACCCCACCAACGGCATCGGCGATGCTGTCGAACATCTCCTGCTGCGTGAGCGGTCGGTCATTGGTGATGTTGTAGACGTTGCCGGGCGCGTTCTCGTGGTAGGCTGCCAGCATAAAGCCCTGCACCACGTCGGTGACGTAGCAGAAGGGCAGCGCGTTGTTGCCCTTACCGAGAATCAGCCCCTTGCCGTCTTTGACCTTCTGCGCCATACGGCCAAAGTGCAGGCGGTCGCCCGGACCGAAAAACGTGCCGGGTCGCAGGATAACGGTTTCCACGCTGCTATCGATCATCAGGCGGCGCATCATGCGGTCGCCCTCGGCCTTTGTGATGCTGTAGGGATCGGGATCGGGCTTCAAGGGGTCTTCCTCGACCATGAAGCGGCCATGTCCCAGGCCATAGACGGTGTGGGAACTGGTATGCACGAAGCGGCGCACACCAGCCGCCTGCGCCGCCTTATACAGGTTCTCCGAGCCGGTCACATTGACCAGGCGATAGTCGGCAAGCGGGCGATGGACGCCCATCATGCCGGCCAGGTGAAAGATTAGTTCAACATCCTTTACGGCAGGGCCAAGTGTACTGGCGGCGGTGATGTCCCCGCGCACCACCTCGACGCCCTGCTCGATCAACTTATCCGCGTTTTCTACAGGCAATACCAGGGCGCGAATCTGCTCTCCGCGCTCCTGCAATGCCCGAATCAGGTGTCCACCAAGTAAACCGGTGGCACCGGTAATCAGCACGCGCATCTACGATTACTCCTCTAAAATTCTAGACCAACAGAATCTTTATCAGGCCATCCGCAAGGGGATGGCCCTACTATACCCGTCAGTTGTGTGGCTCACAGAGCCATGCTGGATATCATAGGGCCATCCTCTTGCGGGGGGCCTGATGGCTTCTACTTTCTCTCCCAGGAGGGATTTTGAGCCAGTCCCTCGTATTATGCAACGAGTAGCGAAGCTCTTCTAGAGCCATATGGCCCTGAAGTACCAGGACTACTGTCCCCCCTGGCCAGTTGCCAGACCGTAGAAGAAGATGACGGAACCGGCGATCAAGACTAGCGCGGTCAGACCCAGGAAGAAGTTGGTAAGCCAGCTGATCCTGTATTTGCCCATGATCTTACGACTATTGCCAATGAAGATGAGGTAAATGACCATAATCGGCGCGAGGATACCTGTGAGCACATTGGCGTAGAAGATCAATTTGATGGGATCAATGCGCAGCATGGCTAAAACAATGCTGATAAGCAGTGCCACAGACAGCACAATATAGAAGCCTTCGGCCTGCCAGGGCTTGTCGGAGAGTGCGGCGGGCCAGCCGAAGGTACCAGCCACAGCATAGGCAGTGCTGGCTGACATGACCGGAATGGCAATCAGCCCGGCGCCAATCAGCCCGATGGCAAACAGATATTTGGCGAACGGGCCAACTAATGGCCCCAGCGCGTTGGCCGCGTCTGCCGCCGTATTGATGGATTGGTGGTGAACAAACAGGGTCGAGGCTGTGGTGATAATGATGAAGTACGAGACGAGATTGCCGCCAAGCGTGCCACTGGCTACGTCAATACCATCCTCGCGAAATTGTTGCTTCATCGGCCCTTTGCGCTTCTCCTCGGTCTCTGCTCGCGCCTGCCAGTACATACTGTAGGGAGAAAGCGTCGCGCCGAGCAGAGCCAGTGCGGCGCTGATATCGGCAAAGTTGAAATTGATCTGTGGCACAAATGAGCGGATCAATACCATCTTCCAGTCCGCGCCGGAAAAAAGGGCCGTCACAATATAGGCAATAAAGGCCGCGCTCATCACAATGAAGATTTTCTCGACCAGGTTAAAATTGCTGAAGACCGTGATATACCACAGGCCAACGGCGGCAGGAATGACGAACCAGACCCAGGAGATACCGGTAATCAATTCAAAGCCGCTGCCAATCGCCACCAGGTTGCCAGCGATCAGCCCAACGTTGGCGATAATCAGCACGAGTGAAGCCAGCACAGCTACCCAGCGACTATAATGCGCCGCCAGTATCTCATCCAGCCCCATTTTGGTGACGCGACCGATTTTTGAGCAGGTATACTCGACTGCCTGGTACATCGGCGTGGTTAGCACCATCAGCCAGAGATGCCCGTAGCCTACCGTCGCACCGTCTATAGCGTAGGAAGTAACGGCGGTAGCATCATTTCCCGACATGCCTGCCAGAAAGCCTGGCCCAATATCATGGATAAGTCGCGAGAGAAGATTTTTTCGCTTTTCAGGCTTTTTCTGTTGCTCCTCCGCAGATTGAAATTGCTGGTTCTGCTGATCCTCTTCCTGCTCATTTTCTGCTTCTTGCGCCGCCAGACCTTCAGCAGTAGGCATGGCTCTCTGCGCCTCTGAAATCAGATCACCCTTTTGCTCGTCAGGCAGCTTGTCCAGACCACGCTTTGCGAGTTCCTGTTCATCTTCCGCAACTGTCTCAATGACCACTTCGCCCTTCTTGCCATCCGGCTCAACTTTCTCGACGCGCCCGGCTGGCACCTCGACCTGTTTTTTGAAGATCACTCCCTTGTTGACAACGATATCTTCGACCTGCCCCTGCTTATTCCGGATCACTTTAGATACCCTGGGCTTGCTCAAATCACTGTCGCCCAGATCATGATCGGTATCCTCGACCTTCACACCAGGCTGTATCTCATTCAGATCCGGTTTTTGCCCTTCCGGGCCTTCTTGCTGCTGATTTTTCGCCATAATCGAAGACTTTCTAGAGAGACATGCAGGTATTTCTACCTAATTCACGTATTGAAGACGAGATAAGAGGCATTGTGTAGAGGTATGTCTGACTGTGAGAGGTGATGATTGTTGCAGTATACTTTCCATTCCAACACCTTTTACTCATAGCACATTTGAGGCGAAGGTACGGTTTCATACGCAACCGGTTGAGCTTTTTGATGGATTCATCCTCACAGCGTATTGAAACGTGATACAATAAGACAAACACATGGAGGAGGCTCGTATGCAGCTAGAGGAAGAACAACAAGAAAAAGCTCTACAACCAATTTCAAACATACCGCCGTTACCAGTCTGGCCGGTGTCGAAGCCTGGGCCGCAGGTGACACCACCGCAGCCAGGAGAGCGACTGATGCCTACGCGCACCGACCAGGTGGTTGAGGTTGCCTATAACCAGGAGACGGGTGTTTCCAGCGCTCGTATGCCGGATAACGCGATACCCGATGTGGTACTGCCCACTACAGCAGACTCCGGCAATCAGCAGACCGAGACTGGCAGGAACCGCAAGGCAGAGAAGCATAAGAAGGCAAGAAGATAACATAAATCATCCCGAATTTCTGAGCGACCTGGAAAAGCCCGGGCAGGCCACCCGCCAGGGGATGGCCACAGAGGCGTGAACTCAAGCCCGGGCAGGCCACCCGCCAGGGGATGGCCCTACTATATGCGAAGTTCTCGCTCAGCGTCTATAGTAGGGTCATCCCCTGGCGGGTGGCCTGCTGAAATCACCTGTTCGGGATGACTCAATTGTATAGGAGACAACGACGTTTCTAGAGGCATTCCAGAGAAGGATGGCAACGCTATGGTCAAGAATGTTACGGTACACCCGCATAAGGCAAAGCACGCTCCTGGGGAGAGCACCTATGAGAAATACCTGCGCACGGAGGAACTGCTTTCGCTGCAAAAGCCGGAGGAGCAGTTGGCGAACCACGATGAGCTGCTGTTCCAGGTCGTTCACCAGGTTTTTGAGCTGTGGTGGAAAGAGGCCGCGTTTGAGTTGCGCACCATTCGCGAACTACTCCAGCGCTTCGACGTGATCCAGGCCACGCGCCTGTTGCAGCGCGTCATCAAGATACAATTCCTGATGCTCGACAACCTGCGGATGCTGGAAACGATGTCGCCCTGGGATTTCCACGGCTTCCGCCTGGAACTTGGCGATGGCGCGGGTACAGATTCCCCCGGCTTCCACGCCCTGATGATGCTTTCGCCCCTGTTGTGGGACGATTTTTGTGCTGTGCTGGAACACGAGCAGGTGTCGCTGCCCGATGTTTACATGCACGCCGACCGCTACCCGCTCCTGCAAGCGCTGGCCGAGGCGCTCACCGACTACGACGAGGTGTTTCAGGTCTTCCGCGACCAGCACTTCAAGCTGGCGAAGCGCATGATCGGCCCCGGTTCCACCGGCACCGGCGGCACTCCCATGCAGGTGCTGGAACGCACGCTCAAAGACAGCTTCTACCCCGACCTCTGGGAGGTACGCAACCAGCTCACCCAGATAGCCGACACCGAAGGGTTAAGGTAACAGGCCACAACGAGTTGCAGGCCC